>NZ_JANPVQ010000002.1 GCF_026157105.1 Sphingomicrobium marinum | reverse complement strand
GACAGCGACCAGACCGATCCGACCCAGGACAGCGAGGAAGCGCCGCTCGTCTACGATCCGAGCCTGGTATTCGACAAAGAGGTCGTGGGCGTGGATACTGCCGGTGACGGCGTGCTCGATAATGCCGGCGAGATCATCGACTACGAGTTCACGGTCACTAACGATGGCAACGTCACGCTGACCAATGTGACGGTGGTCGATCCGCTGACCGGAAATGACGAACTGATCGCCTCGCTTGCGCCGGGTGACAGCCAGACGTTCCAGGGCAGCTACGCGATCACGCAGGTCGATATCGACACCAACGGTGGCGGCGATGGTGACATCGACAACACCGCGACCGCCGATAGCGACCAGACCGATCCGACCGACGACAGCGAAGAGGTTCCGGTTGTCCGGGCGCCGGAAATCGCAATCGACAAGACCTTCGTGAAATGGGCCGATGACGGCGCCGCCGGCGACCAGGCCGGCGATGTTGCCCTTTACACGGTCAAGGTCACGAACACGGGTAATACGACCTTGACCGGCGTGACCGTTGTCGACCCTCTCACCGGCGATAATATTAATGTCGGTACGCTCGATCCGGGTCAGAGCCAGACCTTTGACACGGACTATGTCCTAGCGCAGGCCGACCTCGACAATAATGGTGGCGGCGATGGCGACATCGACAATACCGCGACCGCCGACAGCAACGAGACCGGGTCTGTCGATGACAGTGCCGAAGCGCCGATTGCGCCGATGCCTGCCATTTCTCTCGTCAAGACTTTCGTCAAATGGGCGGATGACGGCGCCTTTGGCGACCAGGCGGGCGACGTTGCGCTCTACACGCTCGTGGTGACCAACACCGGCAATGTCACCTTGACCGACGTCTCAGTTGTCGATCCGCTGACGGGCGACAATATCGACGTCGGCACGCTGGTCCCAGGCCAGAGCGCAAACTACGACACGGATTATGTCCTGACGCAGGCCGATCTCGACAATAACGGTGGCGGTGATGCGGATATCGACAATACCGCGACCGCAGACAGCAACGAAACCGATCCGGTCGACGACAGCGCCGAAGCGCCAATCATCCAAATGCCTAGCCTCGGCTTCGACAAGATGATTGTCGCGATCGATTCCGCCGGAGACGGTGTCCTCAACGCCGCCGGAGAGGAGATCGATTACAAGTTCACCGTCACCAATACCGGCAACATCACGCTGACCAATGTCACCGTGGTCGACCCGCTGACGGGGAATAACGAGCTGATCGCTTCGCTCGCACCGGGCGACTCGATGGACTTCTTCGGAAGCTACGCGATCACCCAGAACGACCTGGATACGAATGGTGGCGGCGATGGCGACATCGACAACACCGCGACCGCCGACAGCGACCAGACGGGCCCCGAGCAGGATAGCGAGGAAGCGCCGCTGGCGCCCGATCCAAGTCTGGTATTCGACAAAGAGGTCGTGGGCGTGGATACTGCCGGTGACGGCGTGCTCGATAATGCCGGCGAGATCATCGACTACGAGTTCACGGTCACTAACGATGGCAACGTCACGCTGACCAATGTGACGGTGGTCGATCCGCTGACCGGAAATGACGAACTGATCGCCTCGCTTGCGCCGGGTGACAGCCAGACGTTCCAGGGCAGCTACGCGATCACGCAGGCCGATATCGACACCAACGGTGGCGGTGATGGCGACATCGACAATACCGCGACCGCCGATAGCGACCAGACCGATCCGACCGACGACAGCGAAGAAGTGCCTGTTGTCCGGATGCCCGAGCTGACGTTCGACAAGATGATCATCGGCGAAGATACGGCGGGCAACGGCCTGCTCGACACAGCCGGTGAGATCATCAACTACAAGTTCACCGTCACCAATAGCGGCAACACGACGCTGACCAATGTCACCGTGGTCGATCCGCTGACGGGGAATGACGAGCTGATCGCGTCGCTCGCACCGGGCGATTCGATGGACTTCTTCGGTGATTACGCGATCACACAAACCGATCTCGACACGCAGGGTGGCGGCGATGGCGACATCGACAATACTGCGACGGCTGACAGCGACCAGACCGATCCGACCCAGGACAGCGAGGAAGCGCCGCTCGTCTACGATCCGAGCCTGGTATTCGACAAAGAGGTCGTGGGCGTGGATACTGCCGGTGACGGCGTGCTCGATAATGCCGGCGAGATCATCGA
>NZ_JANPVQ010000001.1:0-110000 GCF_026157105.1 Sphingomicrobium marinum | reverse complement strand
CGGTCTCGAGCTCGGCGCTGGGCTCGACACCCGCATTCGTCGTCACATAACAATAAATGCCCTGCCCCTTGATGTCGTGCGGATAGCCCACCACCGCGGCTTCGGCGACATCGTGGTGCAGCACCAGCGCGCTTTCGACCTCGGCGGTGCCCATACGGTGCCCCGAGACATTGATGACGTCGTCGACGCGCCCGGTAATCCAGTAATAGCCATCGTCGTCACGGCGGCAGCCGTCGCCGGTGAAATACTTGCCCTTGTAGGTCGAGAAATAGGTCTGCACGAAGCGATCATGGTCGCGGTAGACGGTGCGCGCCTGGCCGGGCCAGCTATGCGTGATGCACAGATTGCCCTCGGCCGCGCCGTCCAAGACTTTGCCGCCATTATCGACCAGCTGGGGCCGGATGCCGAACATGGGTTTGCCAGCGCTTCCCGGCTTCATTTCGTGCGCATAGGGCAGCGTGGTGATCATGATCCCGCCCGTTTCGGTCTGCCACCAGGTATCCATGACCGGGCAACGGCTGTTGCCCACGACCTCGTAATACCAGCGCCAGGCTTCGGGATTGATCGGCTCGCCAACGCTGCCGAGCAGCCGCAAGGAAGAGCGATCGCGCTTGGTGACATGCTCGTCGCCCTCGCGCATCAACGCCCGGATTGCTGTCGGTGCGGTGTAGAAAATCGTCACGCCATGCTTGTCGACGACATCCCAGAAGCGGCCATGATCGGGCCAGTTGGGCACGCCTTCGAACATCACCATCGTCGCGCCATTGAGCAGCGGACCGTAGACGATATAGCTGTGCCCGGTGATCCAGCCGATATCGGCGGTGCACCAGAAGATGTCGCTGGGCTGGTAGTCGAACACGTATTGGAAGGTGGCCGCCGCCCAGACGCCATAACCGCCGGTGGTGTGGACAACCCCTTTTGGCTTGCCGGTCGAGCCCGACGTGTAGAGCGCAAATAGCGGATCCTCGGCTGCCATTGGTTGGCACGGGCACTCGTCATCGCATTGTAGGTCATGCAGCCAGTGATCGCGGCCCTCATGCCAATCGATATCGTCGCCGGTATGCCTCAGTACGAGAACGGCATCGACTTCGACGCCGTCGCGTTCGAGCGCTGCGTCGACATTGGCCTTGAGCGCGATTGGCTTGCCACCGCGCCGCCCGCCGTCTGCGGTGATGACGAACCGGCTTTCACAGTCGACTATCCGGCCCGCCAGGGCTTCGGGCGAAAACCCGCCAAAGACGACCGAGTGGATGGCACCGATGCGCGCGCAGGCGAGCATGGCAAACGCGCCTTCTGGCACCATCGGCATGTAGAGCGTGACGCGGTCGCCCTTCTTGACGCCCCCGGCTTTCAACGCATTGGCCATGCGCACGACTTCGGTCTTCAACTCGGCGTAGGTGAAGCGGCGCGTTTCGTCGTCGGGATCGTCGGGTTCGAACAGGATGGCAGTGCGATCGGGCGTCGCTGCTGCATGGCGATCGACCGCATTGTGGCACAGGTTGAGAACGCCGTCTTCGTACCATTTAATATCGACCGGATCGTAGGACCAGTTGCCCGCCTTTGTTGGCATCCTGTCCCAATCGAGCCGCGCCGACTGTTGCATCCAGAATGCATCGGCATGCTCTACCGACTGTCGATAGAGCGACTGGTAGCGCTCCGCGTCCGCTGTCGGAACATGGTCGGGGTCAGGCGGTGTGATGCGGTCCATGACGACTCTCCTTGGCGCCACCATTGCCAGCGATGCGGCATCGCGCAATAGCTGGAGACATGAACCCGTTCCATCTCGCCTTCCCCGTTCACGACCTCGCGGCGGCGCGTTCTTTCTACGGCGACGTGTTGGGCTGCGCAGAGGGACGATCGAGCGAAACCTGGGTCGATTTCAATCTCGCCGGGCACCAGATCGTCGCGCATCTCGATCCGAACATGGCTGCGAACGGCGCCACCAACGCCGTCGATGGAGACGCGGTACCGATCTTCCATTTCGGCATGATCCTCGATCTCGAAGGCTTCGACGCGCTTGCGACTCGGCTCAAGCAGAAGGGCGCGACATTCATCATCGAGCCGCGCACGCGCTTCGCCGGCGAGGCGGGCGAGCAGCGGACCATGTTCGTGCGTGACCCGTCGGGCAACGCGCTCGAGTTCAAGGCGTTCGCTGACAAAGGGCAAATTTTCGCCAAAGATTAATCGCCTGCGTCACTTTTAAGACGCCCTGTGATTGACCCTGACGATCAATCATATCGCCGCAATCAATTGGACTTGGTCCCGGTCGGCGGGCATGCCGCACTCGAAAATCCATTTTCTCAAAACAGGAAGGTTCCCCCATGGACAAGAAAACCGGCGAAGACTTTAGCGGCTGCCCGGTCACCGGCGGCGGCATGCGCTCGCTGCTCGGCCGCACCAATCGCGATTGGTGGCCGGACTCGCTCGATCTCGAGATCCTCACGCAGCACGGCAAGACGGTCGATCCGCGGGGCGAGGACTTCGATTATCAGGCTGCCTTCAACACGATCGACTACAAGGCGCTCAAACAGGACCTCACCGACCTGATGACCGACAGCCAGCCATGGTGGCCGGCGGACTATGGTCACTACGGCCCCTTCTTCATCCGCATGGCGTGGCACGCCGCCGGTACCTATCGCACGGGCGATGGCCGCGGCGGCGCATCGAGCGGCCAGCAGCGTTTTGCTCCGCTTAATTCTTGGCCGGATAACGGCAACCTCGACAAGGCGCGCCGCCTGCTGTGGCCGATCAAGAAAAAGTACGGCAACCAGATCAGCTGGGCCGACCTGTTCATCCTGACCGGTAACGTCGCCATTGAATCGATGGGCGGCCCGGTGTTCGGCTTCGGCGGCGGTCGCAGCGACGTGTTCGAGCCCGAAACCGTCTATTGGGGCACCGAAGAGCAGTGGGTCGACGAAGGCGTACCGACGCGTATCAATCCCGATGAGGGCAAGGCGCTCGAAACCCCGCTCGCGGCGATCCAGATGGGTCTCATCTACGTCAATCCCGAAGGCCCGGGCGGCAATCCGCACGACGATGAAGGCATGGCGCGCGATATGCGCGAAACCTTCGCGCGCATGGCGATGAACGATGAAGAGACCGTCGCGCTGACGGCCGGCGGTCACGCCTTCGGCAAGGCGCACGGCGCCAAGCCGTCGGACACGTTCGGCCGTGCACCCGAAGGCGAAAACCTCCACACGATGGGCTTTGGCTGGCTGACCGATCCCGAAGAGATCGGCAAGGGCCACATCACTACCTCTGGCATCGAGGGCGCGTGGACGCCCAATCCGACGCAATGGGGCAACGACTATTTCCGCCTGCTCTTCAAATATGATTACGAGCTGGTGCAGTCGCCCGCGGGTGCCAACCAATGGCAGCCGATCGATCCGGACCCCGAAGACATGGCGCCCGACGCGCGCGATCCGTCGAAAAAGGTCCCGACGATGATGACCACGGCCGACATGGCATTGAAGCGCGATCCCGAATATCGCAAGATTTCGGAGCGTTTCCGCGACGACCAGGCTGCGCTCGACGATGCTTTCGCGCGCGCATGGTTCAAGCTGTGCCACCGCGACATGGGCCCCAAGGTCCGCTACCTCGGGCCGGAAGTCCCCGAAGAAGACCTGATCTGGCAGGATCCGGTGCCGGCGGGCACGACGCCTTCCGACAGCGCGGTTGCCGACTTCAAGTCGAAGGTCTTGGATAGCGGCCTGACCGTGTCCGAACTGGTGAAAGCCGCCTGGGCTTCGGCCTCGACCTATCGCAACTCGGACCACCGCGGGGGCGCCAACGGCGCGCGCGTTGCGCTCGAGCCGCAGAAGGGCTGGGCGGTCAACGATCCCGAAGAGCTCTCCAAGGTGCTCAGCAAGCTCGACGAGCTGCGCGGCGATCTGTCGCTGGCCGATGCCATCGTGCTCGGCGGTGCGGCGGCGATCGAAAAGGCAGCCAAGGATGGCGGGTTCGACATTTCGGTCGATGTCACCACCGGTCGCGGCG
Source organism: Sphingomicrobium marinum (assembly GCF_026157105.1). GTDB lineage: Bacteria > Pseudomonadota > Alphaproteobacteria > Sphingomonadales > Sphingomonadaceae > Sphingomicrobium > Sphingomicrobium marinum. The sequence continues at coordinate 106,004 of NZ_JANPVQ010000001.1, read as the reverse complement.
ACACGACGCAGGACCTGACCGATGCCGAAAGCTTCGAACCGCTCGAACCGTTGGCCGACGGTTTCCGCAACTATCTGAAGGGCAAGGCCAGCGTGAAGACCGAGGATCTCCTCGTCGATCGCGCGCACCTGCTCGGCCTCTCGGTGCCCGAAATGACGGTGCTGCTCGGCGGGATGCGCGTGCTTGGCGCCAATACCGGCAATACCAAGCATGGCGTGCTGACCGACAAGCCCGGTACGCTGTCGAACGACTTCTTCGTGAACCTGCTCGAAATGGGCACGGTCTGGGAAGTGGTCGATGAAAGCGGCGACGAGGAATTCATCGGCAAGTGCCGCCTCAAGGGTGACGAGAAGTGGCGCGCGACGCGCACCGATCTTGTCTTCGGGTCGAATTCGCAGCTTCGCGCGGTCGCCGAAGTCTATGCCGAGGACGGGCACGAGGAAAAGTTCGTGAAGGACTTCGTCGCTGCCTGGACCAAGGTGATGGACGCCGATCGCTTCGACATCAACTACAAGAAGTACCACGCCTAATTTTGCCCCCAGCTAGCGTGCCGGGGAAAGGGCCGTCCTTCGGGGCGGCCCTTTTTCTATGCGCGCAATTCCTCCGGGGTGAACGTGCGCGGGCCATGGGCTTCGACGTGCCGCACCGCCTCGCGCACCGACCGGTTGAGCGGCACCGCGATACCATGCTTGTCGGCCAAGGCGATGATGGCGCCCTGCAGCGCTTCGACTTCGGTCTTGCGCCCGCGATCGAAATCTTCCGCCATCGAGGAGCGTGCCTCGGGATCGATCCTGAAGGTCTGGCGCGCCACCAGCTTGAACAAAGCTGTGGGTAGGCGCAGCAGCAGCGGCATCCATTTGGACGGGATTGGCGTAGCGGCCTCGGGATCGATGCCCTCGGCGCGCAGGACGGCGATACCTTCCTCGATCTGGTCGGCCATCAGGCGGCGCCAGTCCCGCTGTTCCAGCTGGGTCTTGAGCGGGATGCCCGACAGCGCGTTCAAGGCGTTGTTCAAGTTGATAAGCAGCTTGCCGTACTGGACCGGCTTGAGGTCGGCGCGCTCGTCCAGCGTCAGTGCAGCACTCTCGAACAGGTCGCGCAGCGATGGATCGCCGCGCTCCGCCATGAGCGGGCCCGATGTGGCGCGGTGGAAACGACCGTCCGGCGTCTGCACCGCATTGAAGCCGACCATGCCGGCGCGCACGTCGTGATGCGGCAGGGCCGCGCGCAGCACCTCGGCGTTGGTCACGCCGTTCTGCAGGCTGACAACGATGCTGTCCTCGGGCGCATGGTCGGCGATGATTTTCCCCATCTCGGCCGTCGCGCCGCTTTTGACAGTGACGAAAATGACCTCGGCGCGCGTCAGGCAGGCGGGATCGACATGCATCGGTGCCTGTTGCGGCGTCAGGTGCGCATCGAGGCCGTCATTGTCGCTGACATGCAGCCCCTCGCGCGAAATGCGCTGCGCCAATGCGCCGCGCCCAAGCAGCGCGACATCCCGCCCGGCCAGGGCCAGGACCCCGCCGACAAAGCAGCCAATGCTGCCCGCGCCCGCCATCACGATCCGTTGCGTCATGCAGGTGACAGTGACAGCGCGAAACGCGGCTGTCAGCCCTTTGGTCGCTTGCCATCGGCCGCAGCGCCGCTATCGTCCGTCACCAATCTGACCAAATCGAGTGCCGGGGAGGCCCATACACATGGCTGCAAGCAATGAAGTCGCGCTGATCGATCGCGTCACGAACATTTCCGACTTTATCTGGGGTGGCACCTGGGAGGGCGAGCAAATCCTTCCGCTGCCACCGATGGTACTGGTGCTGTTCGGCATCGGCCTGTGGATCATGGTGGGCCTCAAGTTCTACCCGCTGCGCCAGCTGGGCAGTGCCTTCAAGGGCCTGTTTGCGGGTCGCAAAAGCGCTGGCGAAGGTGAAATTTCGCCTTTCGCTGCGCTTTCGACCGCGCTGTCCGGGCAGGTCGGCACGGGTAACCTTGCCGGTGTCGCGACCGCCATCACGCTTGGCGGGCCGGGCGCAATCTTCTGGATGTGGATCACGGCAATCATCGGCATGGCGCTCGCTTTTGCCGAAGGCAGCCTTGCCATCCGCTACCGCGAAAAGGCCGCCAGCGGCGTCTATCGCGGCGGTCCGATGACCTACATCATGATGGGACTGGGCAAGAAATGGACCTGGCTCGCCATCCTTTTCTGCCTCGGCACCCTGTTTAGCGCGGTGGTCACGGGCAACTCGATCCAGGCCAACTCGATCGCCGACAGCTTCGGCGAACTGTTCGGCCTGGAAGAATGGCTTTCGGGCCTGATCGTGGCAATCGCGGTCTTCATCGTCATTGTCGGGGGCATCAAGTCGATCGGTTCGGTGGCCGAACGGGTCGTGCCGTTCATGGCGGCGGCCTATCTCCTGATGGCGCTGATCGCGCTGATTCTCAACGCAGGCGATCTTCCGGAAACCTTCGGGCTGATCTTCTACGGCGCGTTCAATCCGCAAGCCGCCAGCGGCGGCTTCCTTGGCGCAATGATCATCATCGCGATCCGTGCCGGTGCGGCGCGCGGCCTCTTCTCGAACGAGGCCGGCCAGGGGTCGACCCCGATTGCGCACGCGGTCGCGCAGACCAACGATCCCGAGCAGCAGGGCCGCATGGCGATGCTCGGTACCTTTATCGATACGATCGTGATCTGCACCATGACCGCGCTGGTCATCCTGACCGTGCGCGGCAATTTCGAATTCGAAGGCCAGGCGGTTGCGCATGCGTGGCAGTCGGGCCTCAACGGTTTTGAAATGACCTCGGGCGCTTATGGCGCGGCCTTCCCGATGCTGCTGTTCGGCATCCCGCTCGGCACGCTGGTCGCGTCAGTGGCGCTGATCCTGTTCGTCTTCACCACGCTGCTGACGTGGAGCTATTACGGCGAACGCGCGATCACCTTCATCTATGACCGCACCCCGGGCGCCAGCGTGGCGGGCGAGAAGGTGCTGCATCTTATCTGGCGCCTGCTCTGGTGCGTCGTGATCTTTGTCGGCGCGAGCCAGGATCTCGAGCTCGTCTGGCGCATGGGTGACATCTCCAACGCCGCGATGGCGCTGCCCAACCTGCTGGCGCTCGCGTTGCTGTCAGGCGTGGTCTTCAAGCTCGCCAAGGGTGAGCGCGATGCCGGTCCGACGCATGAGCTGAAAAAGATCAAGAAGGCCGGCGATGATGGCGAGGCGTTTGACGCGCCGCCGCCGGGAGTCGGCCACTAGGACCGCGCGCTTGATTGTTGGCTAGGTGCTGGCCTGGCGTTCTTCGAACCCGGCCAGCACCTCGGCCAGCCAGCGTCCTGCCACCAGTGCCGACGTGTCGCTCGGGTCCAGCGGCGGATCCCATTCGGTAAGATCGATCAGCTTCACCTTGAGGTGCGCGGCCAGCATTCGCGCCGCCTTGAAGAAGTCGCGTGCCTGCATGCCGGGGACGCGGGCCCCCGGCGCGGCGGCGAATTGAGAGCGATCGATCACGTCGATATCGCAATCGAGCATGATTGCTTCGCAATGCCCGACATGCTTGAGCGCCGAAGCGACAGCGGCTTCTATTCCAACCTTCTCGACCTGGCCCAGCGTGATGACCTGGTTGCCGGCTTCCAGCGCGTCGCGGTGCATCGCTTCGCTATTGGCGAAGGGGGCGAGACCGATCTGCGCGATATTTGCCCCGGGCAGTCCATCTTCGATCAGCGCGCGGACAGGGTTGCCGTTGCCAAGCCCGGCATCGAGGTCGCGCATATCGAAATGCGCATCGAGCGTGATCAGGCCGACCTTCGCAAGCGGCAGTCCAAGCGCGTGCAGCCCCGGCCGCGTGACCGCATTATTGCCGCCGATCAGCAGGGTAAGTTGGTGGCGCGCAACCGCTGCCGCAGTGGCTTCGCGAATGGGTTCGGTCGCCGCTTCAATTGTCGCACCTGCGATTGGCACGTTGCCATGATCGCAGATCGGGCTGTCGATTTCTCGGCCGGTTTCGATGTCATAGCGGCCGATCCGCCGCATTACGGCGCGCAGCGCATCGGGCGCCAGATCGCAGTGTCCTTCGGTCACCGAACCGCGGCTGAGCGGCGCGCCGACCAGCCCGATCGGCGTCTCATGGTCGCTATCCAGCAGCAAGTCGGCGAGATTTGGCCATCCCATGCTTGACGGATAGCAGGATGGAAGCGCATCGCCACCCTTATGTGGGATCGGCTTCTGACAGATTGCAGCGTGGCGACGATGGTGCCGAGCGGGGACGATCCGCTCGGTATCATCCGCAACGCGGCCATTGGCATCGTCGACGGCAAGATTGTGCGCATCGGTCCGCGCACCGAACTTGCGGGCATGCGGGCGCGGCAGACAACGGCGCTCGACGGGGCGCTCGTCACGCCAGCGCTGATCGATTGCCATACGCACCTCGTGTTCGGGGGCAACCGCGCGGACGAGCATGCGATGCGCCGCGCGGGCGCGACCTATCAGGAGATTGCCGAGGCGGGCGGCGGCATCCTGTCGAGCGTCAAGGCGACGCGCGCGGCGAGCGAGGCGCAGTTGCTAGCCTCTGCCAAACGGCGGCTGGAGGCCTTGGCCAGAAGTGGGGCCAGTGTTGTCGAGGTAAAATCGGGATACGGCCTCGATACCGAGACCGAATTGAAAATGCTGCGCGTGGCCAAGGCGCTCGACGGTCATGCTGGCGTCAAAATCGTGCCGACGCTGCTCGCGCTTCACGCCATGCCGCCCGATCAGGACCGCAAGCATTATGTCGAGATGGTCATGAAACAGACCATCCCCGCGGTTGCCGAAGAAGGACTGGCGACGAGCGTCGATGCCTATTGCGACGACATCGCCTTCACCCCTGCCGAGGTGGAGGCCGTGTTCACGGCGGCGGCGGCGCATGGCCTTCCCGTTCGGCTGCACGCCGAGCAGTTGTCCAACCAGAAGGGCGCGGCGCTTGCGGCGCGCTACAAAGCGCTCTCCGCCGATCATCTCGAACATCTCGATGCCGAAGGCGCGCGGGCAATGGGCAAGGCAGGGACGATTGCGGTGCTGCTGCCTGCCGCCTTCTATTGCCTGCGCGATGAAAAGGTCCCGCCGGTCGACCTTATGCGCAAGCACGGCGTGGCAATGGCGGTGGCGACCGATTGCAATCCCGGCACCTCGCCGACCCTGTCGTTGCCGCTGGTGATGAACATGGCGACGACGCTGTTCGGATTGACGCCCGAAGAAGCCATCATGGGCACCACGCTCCATGCCGCGCGTGCCTTGGGGCTGGCGCATGAACGCGGAACCGTTGCTGCCGGAAAAGTTGCCGATCTTTGCGTTTGGCAGGTGGAGAGCATCGCCGAACTTGGCTACTGGATCGGCCTGCCCGGCCCCGATCGCAGAATCGTGGCCGGCGAAGACCGATAAGGGGGAATGATGAGCGAACGGCGCGACAATAGTCGCCACATCAAGGCGCGCACGGGTGCCGAGAAGGTGGCCAAGCATTGGACCACCGAAGCCGCGGTGCGCATGCTGCAGAACAATCTCGATGACGAGGTCGCCGAAGATCCGCAGGCGCTGGTCGTTTATGGCGGCATCGGGCGCGCCGCGCGCAACTGGGCCTGCTACGACAAGATCGTCGAAACGCTCGAGCGGCTTGAAGAAAACGAAACGCTGCTCGTCCAGTCGGGCAAGCCGGTAGGCGTCTTTCCCACGCACAAGGATGCGCCTCGTGTTCTGATCGCCAATTCCAACATCGTTCCCAAGTGGGCGAATTGGGAACATTTCAACGAACTCGATGCCAAGGGCCTCATGATGTACGGCCAGATGACCGCGGGCAGCTGGATCTATATCGGCAGCCAGGGTATCGTGCAGGGTACGTATGAAACGTTCGTCGAGATGGGCCGCCAGCATTATGACGGAGATCTTTCGGGCAAGTGGATCCTAACCGCAGGCCTTGGCGGCATGGGCGGCGCGCAGCCGCTCGCCGCGGTCATGGCAGGCGCGCACTGCATCGCGATCGAATGCCAAGAAAGCCGGATCGAGAAGCGGCTGGAAACGCGCTATCTCGATCACCGCGCCGACAGCATCGAAGAAGCGCTCGAGATCATCGGCAAGGCCGACGCGCCGGTCAGCGTGGGTGTGCTCGGCAACGCTGCCGAGATCCTGCCGCAGATGGTGAAGGACGGCATTCGGCCTCACGCGGTGACCGACCAGACCAGCGCGCACGATCCTGCCAACGGCTATTGTCCGGGAGGCTGGAGCGTCGCCGAATGGATGCGCGCGCGGGAACAGGAGCCGGAAAGGCTCGCCAAGGCGGCGCGGACAAGCATGGCGGCGCACGTCAAAGCGATGCTCGCCTTCAAGGACATGGATATTCCGACGTTCGATTATGGGAATAACATCCGCCAGGAAGCCTTCGACGAGGGCGTGGCCCACGCGTTCGATTTCCCGGGCTTCGTCCCCGCTTATGTGCGCCCTCTATTCTGCCGCGGCATCGGTCCGTTTCGCTGGGCTGCGCTGTCGGGCGACCCCGAAGACATCTACAAGACCGACCAGAAGGTGAAGGAACTGATCCCCGACGATCCGCACCTCCACCGCTGGCTCGACATGGCGCGCGAACGCATCGCTTTCCAGGGACTTCCCGCGCGCATTTGCTGGGTGGGGCTGGGCCAGCGTCACCGGCTTGGCCTGGCCTTCAACGAAATGGTCGCAAGCGGCGAACTGAAAGCGCCGGTGGTCATCGGGCGCGACCATCTTGATTCGGGCTCGGTCGCATCGCCCAACCGGGAGACCGAGGCGATGCTCGACGGGTCCGACACGGTCAGCGACTGGCCGCTCCTCAATGCGCTGCTCAACACCGCTGGCGGGGCGACATGGGTTTCGCTGCATCATGGCGGCGGCGTTGGCATGGGCTATTCGCAGCATTCGGGCGTCGTGATCGTTGCCGACGGCACCGAGGACGCGGCGCGGCGGCTGGAACGGGTGTTGTGGAACGATCCCGGCACGGGCGTGATGCGTCACGCCGACGCCGGTTATGAAAGCGCCATCGATTGCGCCCGCGAACAGGGGATCGACATGCCGATGCTGGAGAATGGTCGATGAAACTCGATCCGATCGCCATCAGCCTCGACCAGCTGCGCACGGTCTGGGAAGGCGCCAACTGTTCGCTCGACGAAGCGTCGCAGGCGCGCATCGCCAAGGGCGCCGACATCGTCACCCGCATCGTCGAAGGCGGGGAGACTGTGTACGGCGTCAACACCGGTTTCGGGCTTCTGGCGTCCGAACGCATCCCCGCCGAGCGGCTGGCGGAATTGCAGCGCAACCTTATCCTGTCGCACAGCTGCGGGCTCGGCCAGCCGCTGCCGCGCCACGTCGTGCGGTTGATGATCGTGCTGAAGCTATTGGGGCTTGGCCGTGGGCATTCGGGCGTCCGCCCGCTGGTCACCGATGCGCTGCAGGCGCTGCTCGATCACGATGCGATGCCGGTGGTGCCCAGCCAGGGCAGCGTCGGGGCCTCGGGCGACCTTGCCCCGCTGGCGCACATGACCGCGACCTTGCTTGGCGAGGGGTGGATCGACCTTAAAGGGGAAACGCTCAGGGCCAGCGAAGCGCTCCAGAAGATCGGGCTCGATCCGATCGAGCTCGGGCCCAAGGAAGGGCTGGCGCTCATCAATGGCACGCAGGCGTCGACCGCGATTGCGCTCGACGCGCTGTTCGTTGCGGGCCGCATCTTCGATGCCGCGGTGGCGGCGGGCGCCTTGTCGGTCGATGCGCTCAAGGGGAGCACCAAGCCCTTCGACCCGCGCATCTCCGAGCTACGCGGCCAGCCCGGCCAGATCAGGGTCGCGGCGGCGCTTCGCGACTGGCTCGACGGCAGCGAGATCGTCGACAGCCATCATCGCTGCGGCAAGGTGCAGGACCCTTACAGCTTCCGCTGCCAACCACAGGTGATGGGCGCGGCGCTCGACCTGCTCGGCAGCGCGGCGGCGACGCTCGAGATCGAAGCCGGCGCGGTGACCGACAACCCGATCCTGTTCGAGGAAGGCCCCGAAGCGATTTCGGGCGGCAATTTCCATGCCCAGCCGGTGGCTTTTGCGGCCGACATAATCGCGATGGCGCTGTGCGAGGTGGCGAGCATCTCCGAGCGCCGCACCAGCGTGCTCGTCGATCCCAAGATGAGCGGGCTCCCGGCCTTCCTGATCGAGGATGGCGGGGTCAATTCGGGGCTGATGATCCCGCAGGTCACCAGCGCCGCGCTGGTCAGCGAGAACAAGACGCTGGCGCATCCCGCCAGCATCGACAGCATCCCGACGTCCGCCGGGCAGGAAGACCATGTATCGATGGCCCCCATCGCGGCGCGCAAGGCAAGGGCAATCGCGCAGAACACCGCGGGCGTGATTGCGGTGGAGCTGATCGCAGCGGCACAAGGCGTCGATTATCACGCCCCGCTCAAGACTTCGCCCAAACTGCAGCAGCTTCACGCGCGCATCCGCGAGAAAAGCGCTTACCTTGAAAGCGATCGCTATTGGGCCGACGAAATGGCCGCGCTGCAGGATGCCGTCGTCGCGGGGACGCTCACGGCCTAGTGGAAGTCACGGCTTTTGGGGATGCAGGTAACGTTGCGCGGATGAATGCCGGTGGTGCGCGCTGCGGCTTCGGGCATCCGGCCTCCGCTGCCACCGGCCGCTTCGTCACCGCGCGCTCCGGAGGGTGCCCATGCGCCGCCCCCGTCGCCGCGCCCCTGGGTGGCGGGCATCAGGTCTTCCGACAGTTCGGTGAGGCGGTGCGTATCGTCCTGCAGGCGCGCGGCGATGACGTGGACGACCGCGTCATCATGCTGGACGATGCCCGTGACGGTGAGCAGCCGCGCCCCCATCACCACCTTGCGATATTTGTCGAACGCGTCGGGCCAGACGACGAGGTTGGCGACGCCGGTTTCGTCCTCGATGGTGATGAAGCAGACACCCTTGGCGCTGCCCGGGCGCTGGCGGATCAGCACGAGACCCGAGATGGTCACGCGCCGCCCGTAGCGCATCGAGCGTAGTTCGGACGCGGTGACCTGGCCGCGCGCCCGGCACTCGGTCCGCAGAAACTGCATCGGGTGGGCTTTGAGGCTGAGCCGCGTGGTCTGGTAGTCGGTCACCACCTGTTCGGACAGGCGCATAGTGGGCAGGCGCACCTGCGTCACCTCCCAGCCTTCATCGCGCGCATCGGCAAAGGCAAAGAGCGGCAGGTCGGGCGCCTGTTTCAATGCCTTGGCGTCCCATAGCGCCTGGCGGCGGTCGAGCTTGATCGAGCGGAAGGCGTCGGCTTCGGCCAGCTTGGTGATCGCGCTCACGCTGGCGCCCGCGCGCTGGCGAACTTCCTCGACGCTTTCATAAGGGCACTGCGCACGCGCCGCGACGATCCGCGTTGCCGCGTCGAGCCTGAGCCCGTCGATCAGTCGCATGCCGAGCCGGAGCGCCACGCGCGGGGAAGGCGGCGGCAGGCTGTCGGGGGCCCATTGCTGCCCGGGCAAGGCGGTCGATCCCCAACTGCGTCGCTGCGGCTGGGGCGCGCGATCATCCTCGATCACCTCCAGCGTGCAGTCCCATTCGGAATGGTTCACGTCCACCGGGCGCACTTCGACGCCATGCTCCTTGGCATCACGCACGATCTGGGCGGGCGCGTAGAAACCCATCGGCTGCGAGTTCAAAAGAGCGGCGGCAAAGGCGGCGGGGTAGCGCCATTTTAGCCAGCTGCTCACGTAGACGAGGTGCGCAAAGCTCGCGGCGTGGCTTTCGGGGAAACCATATTCGCCGAAGCCGCGGATCTGGTGGAAGCAGCGCTCGGCAAAGTCGGCATCGTAGCCGCGTTCGACCATTCGCCCGACCATCTTGTCCTGCAACAGGTCGATGGTGCCGCGCGAACGGAAGGTCGCCATCGCTTTCCTGAGCTGGTTGGCCTCGGCACTCGAAAACTTGGCGGCATCCAGCGCGATCTTCATCGCCTGCTCCTGGAAAACCGGGACGCCGAGGGTGCGTGCAAGGATGCTCTCGAGCTCGTCGGCGGGGCCGTAGCGCGGATCGGGGCAGGGAAAGACCACCGATTCCTTGCCCTGCCGGCGCTTGAGGAAGGGGTGCACCATGTCGCCATGGATCGGGCCGGGGCGCACGATCGCGACCTCGATGACGAGATCGTAAAATTCGCGCGGGCGCAGGCGCGGGAGCATGTTCATCTGCGCGCGGCTCTCGATCTGGAAGACGCCCAAGCTGTCGCCCTCGCACAGCATGTCGTAGACGCCGGGTTCCTCCTGCGGAATGGTGGCGAGCGTCCATTTTTCGCCCTGGTGCTGCTCGATCAGGTCGAACGCCTTGCGGCAGCAGGTCAGCATCCCCAGCGCGAGCACGTCGATCTTGAGAATGCCGAGATCTTCGATGTCGTCCTTGTCCCATTCGATGAAGGTGCGATCCGCCATCGCGCCATTGCCGATGGGGACGGTTTCGGTGAGCGGGCGCTGGGTGAGGATGAACCCGCCCACGTGCTGCGACAAATGCCGCGGCATACCGATCAATTGTTCGGCCAGCAGCACCACGCGCTTCAAATGCGGGTCGGCCAGGTCGAGCCCGGCCTCGGCGACGCGCTCGTCGCGCATCTCGCTTTCCATCGATCCCCAGAAAGTCGACGCGATGGCCGCGCACACGTCTTCGGAAAGCCCCATCACCTTGCCGACCTCGCGGATCGCCATGCGCGGGCGGTAGTGGATCACGGTTGCGGCGATGCCGGCGCGCGCGCGGCCATATTTGGCATAGATGTGCTGGATCACCTCCTCGCGCCGCTCATGTTCGAAATCGACGTCGATATCGGGCGGCTCCTTGCGCTCTTCGCTGATGAAGCGCTCGAACAGGAGGTTGGTGGTCGACGGATCGACCGCGGTAACGCCGAGGCAATAGCAGACCGCGCTGTTGGCCGCGCTGCCGCGTCCCTGGCACAGGATCGGCGGATCGAGGCTGCGCGCAAAGGCGACGATGTCGTGGACGGTGAGGAAATAGCGCGCAAAGTCTAGGCGCTCGATCAGCGCGAGTTCCTTGTTCAGCTGGGCGCGCACCTTGGTAGGGATACCGCGCGGATAGCGCCGGTCCGCCCCTTCCCAGGTAAGCGCGACCAGATGTTCCTGCGGGGTGCGCCCGTGGGGGCAGGTTTCCTCAGGGTACTCGTAGCGCAGCTCGTCGAGGCTGAAGTCAATGGCATCGGCAAAGTCGCGGGTGGCGCGGATCGCGTGCGGCCAGCGGTCGAACAGCGCGATTATGTCTTCGGGGCTCTTGAGGTGGCGTTCGGCGTTGGCGTGGAGGTGCCAGCCCGCATCCGCCAGCTTCACCTTTTCGCGAATGCAGGTGATGACGTCCTGCAAGGGGCGCTTTTCGGGCGCGTGATAATGCACGTCGTTGGTGGCGAGAATGGAAAGGCGATGCGCGCGGGCGAGGCGGTCGAGCCGCTCGATCCGGGCGCGGTCGTCACCGCGATAGAGATAGGCAGCGCCGATATGCTGCATTTGCGGGAGCATCTTCGAGAGCGTGGGCAGCTGGTCCGCGAACGCGTCGAGATCGTCGCCGGGCATGGCGATGAAGGCGATGTCCTGCGCCTGCGCGGCGATTTCCATCAGCTTCAAGTCGCATTCGCCCTTCTCGCAGCGCATCTTGCCCATGCTGAGCAGGCTGGAAAGGCGGCCATAGCCTTCGCGGTTCAAGGGGTAGGCGAGGAGCTGCGGCGCATCGACGGGGCATAGGCGACAGCCGATCAGCGGGCGCATCCCGGCGGCCTTCGCGGCGCTATGGATGCGCACCACGCCGGCCAGCGTATCGCGGTCGGCAACCCCGATGGCGTCCATGCCCTTTTCCAGCGCGGTAAGGACAAGCTCGATCGCATCCGATGCGCCGCGCAGGAAGGAAAAAGGCGTGGTGATGCCCAGCTCGACATAGGGCGCGCGCCCCGGCTGGGGCGGCGCGGCGCCATCATCGAGCAGCAGCCTTTTGCGGGCGAAAGAGGGTGTCTTGTCGGGCATCAGGCGAACAGCCCATGGATGTACCAGGCAGGATCGCCGCCGCGCCCGTCACCGTGCAGACCTTCGCGGAAAATCCAGTAGCGGCGGCCCGCCTGGTCCTCGACGCGGTAATAATCGCGCAGGCGCGCCGGGCGAAATTCGCGCCACCATTCAGGCGCAATCCGTTCGGGCCCCTCGACCTTCCTGATGTCGTGGACTGCGCGGCGCCAGACGAAGCGGCGCGGCACGCCTTCGGGGGTGGCGTAGAGGACGCCGATCGCCTCGGGCCGGTCGAGCAGCCGCTGCGGACGCGGCGCCTGCACGGGCGCCTTTTCTTCGCTGGCCCCGTCAGCGAGCGCGGGGCGCCAGCCAGCGCTGCGTTCGGGCAGGTGGCTGGCGGCGCGATGCGGGCGAGTGACGACATCATCCCCCAGCTTGGCAGTGATGCGATCGACCAGCCGGCCGACCTCGACCGCTTGCGGCACCTTGCCATCGAGCGCGTCCTGCGCCGCATCCAGTCGTTCGGTCCAGGGCGCGACCAGCGCGACTGCATCGACCCCGAAACCCGGGTCGAGCGCCTCCGCCTTTTCGCCGAGGAGGCGGTTCAGGTGGGGGATCTCGCGCGTGGGGAAGGCGGTGGCGGCCTCGATGCGGTGGATCGATCCGTCGACGCGGTAGGCAATCAGCGCCAGGCGCCGCGCGCCAAGCCGGCGATCCTCCAGTTCGCGCGCCAGTTCGGGGACGAGGCGGCGGAGCGCTTGGGGGCCAGCGGCGGGATCGGTCACCGGTTCCTTGAAGCGCGCCAGCGCGCGGGGCGGGCGGTCGCCCCTGGTCGGGGTCAGCGGCTCGCTCGCCTTGCCCAGCGCCTTGTCGAGCGCATCGAGGGGGTTGTCCTTGTCGCGAAAGCGGCGCGCGAGGCTGCGCCGCTCGATCCCGGCCAGCGTTCCGATCGTCTTGAGCCCGAGGCGTTGCAGCGTGCGCACGACTTCAGGGCCGATGCGCAGCGCTTCGATAGGAAGCGGGGCGAGCGCGCGGGCGATCTCGCCCTGCACGGCGCGGCGGCGGCCGGTCGGGCCGAGCAGGCGCGGATGTGGGGGAGAGGAGTGTGTCGAATAGCTCCTCTCCCCGACCCCATCGGGGCCATATCGTGCCAGCGCCCAGGCGGCCCCGGGCGTAGGCGCCATGGCGGCGCGCGCGGTAAGCCCGAGACCGGCGAATTTGGTTTCGATCTCCAGCAGCATCCTTGCCTCGCCGCCAAACAGGTGCGCAGCGCCCGTGGCATCGAAGCGCAGGCCGTCCGCGCCATCGACTTCGACCAGCGGCGACCAGCGCCCGGCCCAGCGTCCCAGCCGCTCGACCAGTCCCCGGTCGCCGGCTAGGTCGGCCGGGATGGCGATCAGCGACGGCACGACGGCGCGGGCGTCGGTAAGCCGCTGGCCAGCGCGCGCGCCCGCTTGGGCGGCGGCGCGGGTGACGGCGTGGATGAGAAGGCCGTGCGATCCCTCGCGGGTCAGCACGATCGGGGCATCAGCCGGATGCGACGCGCCATCCAGCTTTTGCCAGCGCTCCACCGACAGTCGGGGCAGCCAGATCGAGACGAGCCGAGGGTCCGCGCGCCGGGTCATCGACCAACCTCCATTGCCCCGGAGGATGGCCACGCGCGCGAAACAGCTCGGCGTTCCACACGGGCGTTCCCGGTGCCTTTGCATCGAGCGGATTGGCGAGGCTGGGCGCACTTTCCAGCCGCCAGCGGAAGCGCGCGCCCGACAGGTTGGCGTCGCCCGCGCCCACGCGTACCAGCCAGCAGGGCACTCCGCTCTTTTCGGCAGCAAAGGCCAGCCGCCGCGTCGCGGTGAAGTCGAGCGCACAAGGTTCGGCCCACAGTTCGCCGATCACGGCGCCTAACGCGTCGCATCGCAGCCCCTCCTCCATCGCCCACAGCGCGGACTTGGCATCGCGCGCGCTGACATGGACGAGGTCGAGGCCCGGCAATCCCGGCGCGTGGACACGCCCGGCTTCGATGATCGCCATGCGTTCCTGCACCCACAGGACGGGCCCGCTGCCAAGCTGCGCGGTGAGAAAACCCGCCCAGCCGGCATCGCGCGGGTGGTTGGAAAAGACCTCGCACAGCGTGGGTTTCGACGGCGCAGGCAGCCGCCAGCGCTCACCGCCCGGCTCGTCCGGGGGCGTAGATTGAGGCCGTACGGATCCGCCTGCCGCAGCGCCCACCGACGCCAAGGCAGCGCGGCCGCCGGCGATGAAGGAGACAGCTTCAGCCACACGACTCGCACCATTTATGTTCTGGTTTTGTTCTTTTCTCTCGACTCGATGGTCGGAGTCAAGCGGGCGAATCAGCGGCCGCGGATTCGATCGCGTTTGCGCCACATCCCTTTGGTCGGGGGCGCGCCTTCATGTTCGTGGAGGAAATCGTGCATGTGGCGCATGATCTGCGACAATGCGGGGCGCCAGATGGCAAAGCCCATATGGTGCGTATCGATCTCGATGGCGCAGTCGCAATGGTTCTCTTCCCCGCGCGCGGCATGGGGCGCGACGATGCCGTCCTTGCGCGACCAGAAGGCCATGGTGGGCACGGGGGGCTTGTGCTCGAACCGCTCGAACGGCGGCTCGTTCACGTCGTGGCCCGCCACCCGTTCATAGAGCCAGCGGACGTTGTTGTTGGTCTTCAGATCGCCGCAAAAGGGCGAGGCGAGCGTCGCCACCGCGCGGACCTTGTCGGGATAGCGGTGCGCCAGTTCGCGGGCGTAGAGGCCGCCCAGGCTCCAGCCGACGACCATCACCTTGTTGCCGCCGCCGATCATATCGAGCCGCGCTTCGAGTTCTTCCAGCAAGCCCGCGCGCGCGCCCTTGTTCATACCAAGACCCCAAGGATGCACCCGCCAGCCATGACGCGCCAGCGCGCGGCGCAACTGCTGGGTCGACCGATCGGTCGACATGAAACCCGGAAGGACGATCGCGGGCGGACCGCTTTTGCGGCCCTTGGGCTCGACCTTTTCCCAATGCGTGAGGTTGCGCGGCAACTGCCAGAAGAATTCGCGTGTGCGATGCCACCCCGACGGCGCGATGGTGTCGGGGTCGATTGCCGGCGGCGGCACCGTGGCCGTCGCGCCAACAGACTTGTTACGCGACCAGAACATAATGCCAACATGGGGCCAACCTGCGGCAACATCAAGGCAAACCGCGGAAAAGTGGGCTTATTTGTCGACGAACGTACGGATCTCGCGCACCACGCGTTTTAGCATGGGACGCGATTTGCCGATCCGCATATGACCACACGGCAGCATCACGACGCGGTCGCATTCGTCGCGCAAGCCGATTTGCGCGCGCTGGGCGACGAGGCCGTCCTTGGCCGCCACGATGCTCATCGTGGGGACAGGGGGCTTGTCGGGTATCTGCTCAACCGGCGGATCATCGACGCGGTGCCCGGCGACAAGCTCATATTCGCGCCACACGTTGTTGAGCTTGCGATGCCCTGAGAAGGGCGAGGCCAAAGTGACGATCGCACGCACTTTCTCGGGTCGCCGGCGCGCCAGTTCGCGCCCCATCACGCCGCCGAGGCTCCAGCCGACGACCAGCGCCCGCCGATCGCCGCGAATGGCGTCGAGCCGCGCTTCGAGATCATCGAGGATGCCTTCATAGGCGCCGTTGTTGCGCCCGTGCCCCCAACCATGCACCCGCCAGCCATCGCGCGCGAGGAAACGGCGCAGTTCGAGCGTCGTGCGGTCGCTCGACAGGAAACCGGGGATGACCAGGGCGGGGATGCCGTCTTCGGGTCCGCGCGGTCCCAGGTGGCCAATATGCCGTCCCATGCGCACGAGGTGGCTGGAAACATCGATGGCGCGCGCAAACAGGCTCGGAATGTCTTCGCCTTCGCCCTCCTTGAGGGCCGAGCGTCCGTCGTCAGAGATACTCATCGCCGCCCATGATCGCATGGATCGCAGGCGGAAGCTTCACTTTTCCCTCGGCCGTCTGATGATTTTCGAGGAACGGCACGAGGATGCGCGGGCTCGCCAGCGCGGTGTTGTTGAGCGTGTGCGCAAACACCGGCTTTCCGTCTTCGCCGCGATAGCGCAGGTTGGCGCGGCGAGCCTGCCAGTCGTGCAGTGTCGAACAGCTGTGCGTTTCGCGATACTTGCCAAGGCTGGGAACCCAGCTTTCGATGTCGTTCATGCGGAATTTGCCGAGCCCCATGTCGCCCGTCGAGGTCTCGATCACCTGGTAGGGGATCTCCATCGCCTGCAGCAGGCTTTCGGCTGCGGCGAGCAGCTTGGCGTGCCATTCGGCGCTGACCGCTTCGTCGGCTTCGCAAATCACATATTGTTCGACCTTGACGAACTGGTGAACGCGAAGGAGTCCGCGCACGTCGCGGCCAGCGCTCCCCGCTTCGCGGCGGAAGCATGGAGAATAGCCGGCGTAGAGAACAGGCAGCTGGTCGGCCTCGAGGATTTCGCCCGAGTGCAGCCCGGTGAGCGCCACCTCCGCGGTGCCGGCAAGGAACATTTCGTCCTTTTCCAGCTCGTAAGTCTCTTCGCGGTGGCCGGGAAACTGGCCCTGGCGGATGAAGGCGTCTTCGCGCGCGATTGCCGGTACGGTGATCGGATCGAACCCGTTGCCCATGATCGTTTCGAGCGCCCAGGCCATCAGCTTTTGTTCAAGCAAGGCCAGGCGGCCCTTGAGGCAGTAGGTGCGGCTGCCCGAGACCTGCACGATGCGCGACAGATCGGCCCAGCCATTCATCTCCATCAGCTCGACATGGTCGCGCGGCTCGAAATCGAACTCGGGCTTCTCGCCCTCAGTGCGGATGACGGTGTTGTAACTTTCATCAGGCCCGACCGGCGCGCCTTCCCATGGGATGCCCGGCATCTGCAGCATCATCGCCTTCAGCTCGGCCTGCTTGTCGGCGACCGCCTGTTCAAGCTCGCTGGCTTTGTTGCCCGCTTCTTTCGACCGGCGGCCAAGTTCGGCCTTTTCCTCGGGCGCCGCGTCCTTGAACTTGGCCGAAATCGCATTGCGCTCGGCGCGCAGCTCGTCGATCCGGGTCTTCGCCCCGCGCACCTCTTCTTCGAGCGCGAGGAAATGGTCGAGATCGAGATCGACATTCTTGGCGGCCATGGCCTTGCGGACGATGTCCGGATTGGCCTTGATGAAATCCGTTGCAAGCATGGCTGCTCCCTGCTCGAAAGACGCAGCGCTTGCAAGGGCGCGCGAACGCCCGCTAACGCAGACCTTCGCAACAGGGAGTGAGTGCATGCCATCGGGTCTAATTGCGTTACTTGACGATGTCGCGTTGATTGCGCGGACCGCGGCTGCTTCGGTGGACGACGTTGCTGCCGCCGCCGGGCGGGCGGGGAGCAAGACGGCGGGGGTCATCATCGACGACGCGGCTGTCACACCGCGCTACGTCACCGGGCTGGACCCCAGCCGCGAACTGCCGATCATCTGGAAGATCACCAAGGGTAGCTTCAAGAACAAGCTCATCTTCCTGCTGCCCGCCGCGCTTTTGCTCAGCCAGTTCGCGCCGTGGCTGATCTACCCCATCCTGATGCTGGGCGGCAGCTACCTCGCCTTCGAGGCGGTCGAGAAGATCCTCGAGGCAATCACCGGAGATCATCACGGCGAGGCAACCCTTGTTGCCGCGGATACCCCGGAAGAGTTGGAGGCGCGGCAGGTCTCCGGCGCGGTGCGCACCGATTTCATCCTGTCCGCCGAAATCATGGCAATCACCCTCAACGAGCTGACGGCGCAGGGCCTGATCGAGGGCATCTGGATGCAGGCGGGCGCGCTCGCCATCGTCGCGGTTGTCGTCACGGTAGTGGTGTATGGATCGGTCGGACTGATCGTGAAACTCGACGATATCGGGCTGCACCTGGCCAAGGGCGAGGGGGCCTCGGCGCGCTTCGGCCACGGCATGGTCGAGTTCGTTCCCAAATTGCTCAAGTTCCTATCGGTCGTCGGCACGGCGGCGATGCTGTGGGTCGGCGGCGCGATCATCCTCCACGGCTTCCACGAACTGCACTTCCTCGAATTCATCTATGACGCCGTGCATCACGCGTCCGAAAGCATCGGGCGGGGCAACGGCGTGATCGAATGGATCGTCAACACGCTGGGCGCGGCCATTGTCGGCTTTGTCTGGGGCTTCATCATCGTCCAGATCGTGACCCGCGTTTTCGGTCACCACCCGCTTCATGGCGGCGGCAGTCCGGTCAAGAAGGGCGAGGCGGCGCATTAGATGACGCATGCGCTGGCAGTCTTCCTCGGCGGCGGTATCGGTGCGGTGCTGCGCTGGTTGGTCGGCAAATGGACGCTGGCGGAATTCGGCACCGGCTTTCCCGTCGGCACCCTCGCGGTGAATGTCGCCGGATGCCTTGCGATCGGACTGGCGGTCGGCACGCTCGAAGGCGTCGGCCAGCCGGCCAAACTTTTTTTCGTTACCGGCCTGCTCGGCGGCTTTACCACCTTCAGTGCCTTCGGTCTCGACACGCTGACCCTGTGGGAGCGTGGCGAGACCGGCACGGCAGCGCTCTACGTGGCGCTGTCGCTCATACTGTCGCTGGGGGCTGCGGCAGCAGGTTTTCTGATCGGGCGGTAGGCGGCGAGCCGCATCAGCGCGGCCGTATCAAGCGATTCGAGTTGCGCCGCGACGTCATCAAGCGCGGAGCTGACGAAGTACATCGGCTGGAAATGATCGTTTTCGTAGGGCGTTGCTGCAGCCTCCTCCACCGTGAACAGCGGACGCGGCACGTCGTCCTCAAGACTACGCCTCGCTTCGCCAAAGCTCGAGGCAAGGCCGGCGCCAAGGATGCGGGTTTGCCCCCTTTCGCGCACCAGCCCGAATTCGACCGTGTACCAGTAGAGGCGGCTGATAATGTCGCCGTGTCCCGCAGCGCAGGCGGCAACGCCCAGGTTGCCCATCGCTTCCATCAGCCGCGCCATGGGCTGATAGGCGATCAGCGGCGCATGGCCGAAGATGTCGTGGAAGCAGTCGGGCTCTTCCAGATAGTCGAGATGGCGACCATCGCGGATGAAGTTACCTACCGGGAAACGCCTGTCGGCGAGCATGGCGAAAAATTCGGCATCGGGCACGATCCCCGCGACCGACACGCAGCGCCAGCCGGTCGCGGCTTCCATGCGATCCGATAGTCGGTCGAGCTCGGGGATGCCGGGCTCGTAAAGCCCGAGCCGTTTCCAACCGGTGAGAAAGGGCGACACGATCCGGCCTTCGAGCAACCGCACTTGTCGTTCGGTCAACCGATCCCAGGTGCGATGATCCGCCGGCGTGAAACGATGCCAGTCCTGCGCCACAAGATAGCGCTGCCAATCCGGGGTGGCGGTGGCATCGGCGGCACTGATCTTGGGTTCGAACATCTTCTCACTCCGGCTTTGGGCAATAAAAAACCCGCCTGGCTATTCGCGAGGCGGGCGGTGGTCGGTTACGTCTTCCCTTGAAGTCTAACTCGTCTCCACCGCACGCCTAATATAGGCATAAGCGTACGTCGGCGCGGCATAAGCGGCGCACGTCGGTACGAGGGCGAATTTGCGAGTCATTGCCTGCACCCTATGCAGATCGGGCGGTGAAGGAAAGGTGAATTTCTACGAACCGTCAGGCGACCAGGCCGTCGATCGTCGCCGCGAGCGATGCGTCCTTGTCGGTAAGGCCGCCCGAATCGTGGGTGGTCAGCGTCAGCGTCACCTTGTTCCAGACATTCTCGATTTCGGGGTGGTGGTCGGCCTTTTCGGCGGCGATCGCGACGCGAGTCAGAAAGGCGAAGGCTTCGGAAAAATCAGCGAATTCGAACCGACGCACAATAGCCTTGCCGTCCTCGCTCTTGGTCCAGCCTGCAGGGATATCCATATCGCACCTCCTTGATTTGGAACGGCCGTGCCGTCAGGACGCTCAACATATGAAGGAGAGATTTGGATGCGCGATGCTTTTATCTGCGATGCGATCCGCACACCCATCGGGCGCTATGGCGGCGGGCTGAGCCAGGTCCGCACCGACGACTTGGCTGCAATCCCCCTGGCGGCGCTGAAAGAACGCAATCCCGGGATCGACTGGGAGATGCTCGACGATGTCATCATGGGCGATGCCAATCAGGCGGGCGAGGATAACCGCAACGTGGCGCGCATGGCGGCATTGCTGGCGGGGCTGGGCGAAAGCGCGCCGGGCACCACGGTGAACCGGCTGTGCGGATCGGGCCTCGACACGCTGTCGATGGCGGCGCGGGCGATCAAGGCGGACGAGGCCGACCTCGTCATCGCAGCGGGCGTTGAAAGCATGACGCGCGCGCCCTTCGTGATGCCCAAGGCCGACAGCGCTTTCTCGCGTGCCAACGCGGTCTACGACACCTCGATCGGGTGGCGCTTCGTCAACAAGCGCATGAGGGAAGAATTCGGAATCGATTCGATGCCCGAGACGGCCGAGAACGTCGCCGCACAATATGGCGTGAGCCGCGAAGACCAGGACAGGTTCGCGCATGAAAGCCAGGTGCGTGCGGATCGCGCACAAAAGAGCGGGCGGCTGGCAAAGGAGATCGTCCCGATCACCATCCCGCAGCGCAAGGGCGACCCCAAGATCGTCGAGCACGACGAGCATCTGCGACTGTCGAGCCCTGAGGTGTTGGCCGGGCTGCGTCCCATCGTAAAGCCGGACGGCACGGTGACGGCGGGTAACGCCTCGGGCGTCAATGACGGCGCGGGCGCGATCATCGTGGCGAGCGAAGAGGCGGTGAAGCGTCACGGCCTCATCCCCAGGGCGCGCGTCCTTGGCGCGGCTGTTGCCGGGGTGCCGCCGCGCATCATGGGCATTGGGCCGGCACCCGCGTCGGCCAAGCTGATGGACCGGCTGGGGCTACATATCGACGACTTCGACGTGATCGAACTCAACGAAGCCTTTGCGGCGCAAGGGCTTGCGGTGCTGCGCGAACTCGGCGTGGCCGACGATGCCGAACATGTGAATCCCAATGGCGGCGCCATCGCGCTCGGCCATCCGCTCGGCATGAGCGGGACCCGGCTTGCGCTCACGGCGACGCAGGAATTGCACGAGCGCGGCGGCAAGCGTGCGCTGTGCACCATGTGCATCGGCGTCGGGCAAGGCATCGCGCTGGCGATCGAGCGGGTCTGATGGACCGCGCCGCCATCATGGACGTGCTGGCGGGCGTGCCCGATCCCGAGATCCCGGTGATCTCGGTGGTCGACCTGGGCATCGTGCGCGGCATCGAGGATGGCAAGGTGGTGATAACGCCGACCTATTCGGGGTGCCCCGCAACTGCGGCGATCGAGGCGGACGTGCGCGCCGCGCTGGACGCCAACGGATTTCGCGACGTGATGATCGAGACCCGCCTGTCGCCGCCATGGTCGACCGATTGGATCAGCGAGGAAGGCAAGGCCAAACTCAAGGCCTATGGCATCGCCCCGCCGCAGCGATCGGACGATGTCGAGTGTCCCAACTGTGGTTCGCTTGATACAAAAGAAATTAGCCGTTTTGGTTCAACGCCATGCAAAGCCCAGTGGCAGTGCAATAATTGTCTTGAACCATTCGACCGTTTCAAGTGTCATTGATGCCGGTCTCCGAACTGTTCCTCCTCGCCCTGCTGGTCATCTTCTTCGTGCCGTGGCTGGCATGGCGCATCCTGGGCGATCGCGTGGTGCCGCTGGTGGTCGTGCAGATCGTCGGCGGGATCCTGCTCGGACCCGGCATCGCAGGGGCTATAGCGCCCGAGGCCCATGCCGCCTTGTTCACGCCCGATGTGCTGCAATTGCTCACCGGCATCGCCTGGTGGGCGGTCATGCTGTTCGTCTTCGTGGCTGGTCTCGAGCTCGATCTGAAGCAGGCGTGGACCGCCAAGACCGATACCGCCGTTACGTCGGGCTTCGCGCTCGCAGTGCCATTCCTGCTGGGCACCGCGGCGGCATGGTGGCTAATGGCGGACCCGCGCTGGCTCGGCCCCAATGGGACGCCGCTTCAATTGAGCGTCGGTGTAGGCATGGCGTGCGCCGTCACCGCGCTGCCAATCCTCGTCCTTTTCCTCGAGCGGCTCGAATTGCTGCGCCGGCCGCTCGGCCAGCGCGTCCTGCGCTACGCCAGCCTCGATGACATTGCCGTCTGGGGGCTGTTGGCGCTGGTGCTGCTCGATACCGACAGGCTTGGCCGTCAGGGGCTGTTCCTGCTCGGCTTCATTGCGGCGGCGGTAGCGGCGCGCTGGTTGTTCGCGCGGCTGGGCGGCCGGGACCGCTGGCCGCTTTCCCTGGGGTGGCTGATCCTTGTCGCGCTCGCGGCCGATTGGTCGGGCTTGCATTTCATGGTCGGCGCGTTTCTTGCCGGCGCGGTGCTCGAAGCAAAATGGTTCGGGCATAAGAAAGTGGATGCCTTGCGCGACCGTGTGCTTCTCCTTCTCATGCCGGTTTTCTTTCTGTCGACGGGCTTGCGAACCAGCTGGGAAATGGGCGGCTGGGACGTCGTCCTGGTTGCTGCCGGGCTGCTGGTCGCGGCCGTGGCGGGCAAGCTGATCGGCGTGGGCATTGCGGGGCGCCTGCTCGGCTGGGCGAAGGGCGATGCGCGACTTGTTGGCTGGCTCCTCCAGACCAAGGCGCTGATCATGATCATCTTCGCCAACATCCTGCTGGATCGCGGCGTGATCAGCTCGACGGCCTTTACGGCGCTGTTGCTGATGGCGGTGGCGAGTACCGTGCTGACAATGCCGATGGCGCGGCGGGTGCTAGCGAAACTTTAGCCGCACTGCGCGCGGTGGAGCAGGAAATGGTCCGCCAGCACCAGCGCCATCATCGCTTCCATGACGGGGGCACCGCGGATGCCGACGCACGGATCATGGCGGCCCTTGGTGACCGCATCCTTGGGCTCGCCCGCCGCATTGATCGACGGCACGGGCTTGCGGATCGAACTGGTCGGCTTGAAGGCGGCGCGCACGACAATCGGCTGGCCGGTCGAAATGCCGCCCGCCGTGCCACCCGAATGGTTGGCACCATATTCGGGGCCGGGTCGCATCGGATCGGCATTTTCGCTGCCTTTGAGCGCCGCGGCGTTCATGCCCTCGCCAATTTCCACGCCTTTCACCGCGGGGATCGACATCATCGCGCCCGCCAGCGCGGCATCGAGCTTGCCGTAAACCGGTGCGCCCCATCCGGCGGGAACGCCGGTCGCAGTGCACTCGACCAGCGCGCCAAGGCTATCGCCGTCGCCGCGCGCATCGTCGAGCATCGCGTCCCACTTTGCGGCATCGGTCTCACCGCCGATGGCCACGACTTTCGCCATGATGGAGACATCGGGGATGATCAGCCGGGCAACCGCACCACCTGCAACGCGCATTGCCGTTTCGCGCGCGCTGGCGCGGCCGCCGCCGCGTGGATCGCGCAAACCGTATTTCGCGTCATAGCTATAATCGGCATGACCGGGCCGATAGGGGGCGTCGGCGGGATAATCCTTCGAGCGCGCGTCGACATTGTCGATGACCATCGCGATCGGCGTGCCGGTGGTCTTGCCTTCATAGACGCCGGACAGGATCCGGACACGGTCGGGTTCCTGGCGCGGCGACACGTTGCGCCCGGTGCCGGGGCGGCGCTTGTCGAGAAACGCCTGGATTGCCGCCTCATCGAGCGCAAGACCCGGCGGGCAACCTTCGAGCATGCAGCCGATCGCCGGTCCATGGCTTTCGCCCCAGGTCGACAGGCGCAGGAGATGGCCGAAGCTGTTGATGCTCATACGCCCTGTTCTAGCCGTGCGCCGAGCGATTGCATCAGCGAAATATAGTCTGGAAAACTGGTGGCGATGGGGCTCATGTCATCGATCCGCACGGGATTTTGCGCGCCGAGGCCAAGCGTCAGGAACGCCATTGCGATGCGGTGATCGTGATGCACCATGACCGTGCCGCCGCCGCGAACCTCACCTTTGCCGAGGACCCGCAGCGCGTCCTTTTCGGGAAAACAGCTGACGCCATTGGCGGCCAGTCCGGCAGCGACCGCGCCGAGGCGATCGCTTTCCTTGACGCGCAATTCCCCGATGCCCTCGAAATGGCTTTCGCCCTCGGCAAAGGCGGCGACGCAGGCCAGCAGCGGTAGCTCGTCGATCGTCGCGGGGACCTGTTCGGGCGTGACATGGATCGGCTGTAGCGGCGCCTGCGTCACCGTAATGTCGGCGACCGGCTCGCCCGATTGGATACGCTCATTGTCGAGCGTGATCCCCGCACCCATCCGCTCCAGCGCTTCGATGAAGCCGGTGCGCGTTGCATTGATGCATACACCGGGTGTCGTGACGCTGGCACCATCGATAATGGCGGCAGCAGCCCAGAGAAACGCAGCCGATGAAGGATCGGCAGGGACGACGATATCGGTAGCGGTGAGTTGACGCTGCTTGCCGAGCGAGACCGCCCACCCTGCCTCGAGCTGTTCGGCATCGCCTTCGACCCCGAACATGGCGAGCATGACTTCGCTATGATCGCGGCTGGGGTGAGGTTCGATCACTTGCACCGGGCTTTTGGTACGCAGCCCCGCCAGCAGGATCGCTGTCTTGACCTGCGCCGAGGCGACCGCGCTTTCATGATCGATCCCGCCGAGCTGTGCGCCGTGCAGGGTGACGGGCAGGGTGTCGCCGCCTTCGAATTTGGCGCCCATGCGCGTCAGCGGGCGGATGACCCGCTCCATCGGGCGCTTTGACAGAGACGCATCGCCCTTGAAGGTGGCGCGCAATCCGTCGAAGCCGGCGGCGGCCCCCATCAGCAGGCGGGCGGACGTTCCGCTATTACCGCAATCGATCTCGGTGCCCGGGCTTTGCCATTCAGCCCCGGTAACCGACCAATAGTCTTCGCCGCGTTCGATCGTCGCGCCGAAAGCTTCGACCGCAGCGGCGGTTGCCATCACGTCCTCGCTCGTCAGCAAACCCTTTATACGCGTCGTGCCGTCGGCGAGGCCGCCCAGAATCAGTGCGCGGTGGCTGATCGACTTGTCGCCGGGCACGGTCGCGGTGCCGCCGAAGCCGGGGCTGGGATGCGCACTTACGGGTTTCACGCCAGCAGCGTTCCGATTTGCTGCGCGATATGCAAGGCCTGCGTGCGATTGAGACGCGGGTCGCAGGCGGTGCGATAGGCCGGGTCGAGATCATCGACCCCAAGGCCAAGGCATTCGGTGACATCGTTGGGGCTCATCTCAAGATGCACACCGGCGGGCTTCACGCCGGCTTCTCGCGTCAGCGCAAAAAAGGCCTCCATGTCCCGCTGCACGGCCTCGACGCGGCGTGTCTTGCGTCCTTCATGTTTTTGCGTGTTGCCGTGCATCGGGTCGACGATCCAGTTTACGGCGCGGCCCTTGGTGACAGCCAGTAGCGATGGCAGTTCCTGTTCAATGCGATCGGCGCCAAAGCGGGCGATCAGCGTGAGGCGTCCGGGCGTATCGTCGGGATCGAGCCTGTCGCACATGGCGGCAAGTGCATCCGGCGTCAGGCCGGGGCCGCACTTGATCCCGATCGGATTGGCGATGCCCGACAGATATTCGACATGCGCGCCATCGACCTGCTGGGTGCGATATCCCAGCCAGAGAAAGTGCGCCGAGGTCGCCCACCAGCTGCCATCTGCGTCGCGGCGGGTCAGCGCTTCCTCGTATGGGAGCAGCAGGCCTTCGTGGCAGGTATAGATCGGTGCGCTGTCCTGGCGGATGACGCCCATCGTGGCGGCGGTGCCGACCGATTGGGCGTGGCCGCGCAGCATGCGCGCGGGATCAGGTGCCCGCGCCTCGGCACCGAACGACCGCGCGTTGATCATGTCGCCGCGATAGGCGGGATGCTCGACATCGCCCTGCCGCTCGATGAGCGTAGTGCGCGGCTTGGCAAACTGGCCGCCGATGCGCGCAATCCTGACAAGGTGTTCGCGATCGCCCAAGGCGTTCGCCATCGCGTCGAACAGGCCGGCCAGTCGGTCGACCCGATCGGCAACGCGATCGTCGAAATTCTCTGCGCAATCGCCGCCTTGCAGGACAAATCCGCGCTCGCGCACGCAGCCCAGCGCCCGCTTCAGCCGGGCAGCGTCCTCGATACGGATGACGGGCGCCGCAGCGCGCAATTTTGCTTCGACCTGCGCCAAGGCATCTGCATTGGGATAGGTCGGCAACTGCTCGGCAGGGCGGTGTCGCCAGGCAGCCGGGTGCCAGCTCTTCGGATCCTCGTCTCGCGCCATGAGGTTGCGGCCTAGCCCAAGGGGGTGCGCCCCGCTAGCCCTCTCGCTCCTCAAGCTGACTTTCGATCGCGCGCGACAAGGCGCGGCGTTCCTTGGCCGAAGCGGTGGCGATCTGCGTTTCGCGCATGAAGAAAATAAGCGAGCCGATCACCAGCACCATCGCGCCGACCCAGCAAATCGCGACCAAGGTGCCGATCGCGGGACGGATGAAGGCGCTGATAAACATCAAGGCGATAACCAGGCAAATGATGAGCGCTGCGACAGAGGAGAAATTGATCGCCAGCGACGCGAATTTCTGGCGGCGGCGCAGCGCGGCCAACTCTTCTTCGGCGCGATCCTCGGCGGTGCCGGATTCGATCGCATTGACCCGGTCGACGATCCAGATCAGCCGCACGTTCATGACGTTGAGCACCGCGCCGATGGCGGCGAGCAGGAAGACTGGTGCAAGACTGAGCTGCACCATCTGCTGCACCCGCGCGGTTTCGGAGGTGCGCGTAATGAGGTCTGAAGCCAGATTAGCGGTAATGTCGATCATGGCGCCGCTTTAGCGCGAGCGCACGCCGCTCGCCAGATCAGTCGTGTATGTGATGCACGACCTCGATGGTGTCAGGAGCCACCTTGATCTCGTTGTAGCTTGGGCGATGCCCGCGCAATCGGTCCGACAAGGTGCCTGCACCGATCAGCCGGATCGGGCGGCCGCCCGCGTCGACCACAAGGTCGAACGGAGTGTGGACGTGGCCGCTGAGCACCGCTTCGGCGCCCGCCTCGGCAATCGCGTGAAGCGCCTCGCGACCGCCGCGCGTCGATCCTTTCAGGTTATATTCCTCGGTGTCGATCAGCGGATGGTGGCAGGCCACCAGCTTGCGCTTGTTTTCGGGGGCCAGGCGCAGGCGACGCAGCGTCTTGTCGAGGCTGTCGTCGTTGACATTGCCGTGTGACCAGTTGAAGCGCCACTGCGCGCGTGCCGTGGTCTTCAAGGGAACGATGACGCAATTGTCGAGATCGATGTGCCGCTCGACCTTGTCTTTGAGCTTTTCCATCCGCTTGTAGGGCGTGAGGAAACGTTCGATCAGGTTGAAATAGGGCAGGTCGTGGTTGCCATATTTGATCGTCACCGGTGCGGGGAGGGCGTCGAGATATTCGGCGGCGGCTTCGAACTGGTGGGGAAGCGCCCGCTGCGTCACATCGCCGGTGACGACGATGCTGTCAGGTTCATGCAGTTCTGCCTGCAATGCGAACCAATCGAGCGCTTCGCGGTCTTCCGCGCCGAAATGCAAATCGGAAATGTGCAGCAGGCAGGTCATGGGGCCTCCGTGGTGAAGAAGGTGATGTGCGTCGTCTCGACGGAAAAATGCGCGGGCGAATCGAGCAAGCGCTCCTCGCCGTCGAACAGGGCGCGAATCGGATGATCGGATAGGAGAACGAGTTCTTCGTCGGTGCGCTCAACCGGCAGGCGCAAGTCGGTGAAGAGGCCGCGCAGCCACGCCCAGGCCATCCGGACGCTTGTGCCCCAGCCGCGCGAGCGGATGGCATCGATCTCCATTCCGGTGTCGCTCATCGGTTTGGCAAAGACCGCGCGATAGCGGCCCTCGGCGTTGCGGATACGGATCGACCGCCGCCACGTTAGCCGCCACGCGAAGCGAAGCGCGCGCCACGCGCGGCGAAGATCGGCGCTGCGCACGTTTTCGCGGACATGCACAAAACCGGCGACCGGTCCCGCGATAAGGCGGGCATAGCTGGCATGCCCCTGGCACGCGATAAAGGGCAGGGTCCGGGTGCGCGGCTTTTCAGCAACGGCGCGCAAGACCGTCTCGTGGTCGATGTCAGGATGGAGAATTTTGGGAACGAGGTTCATCGTACCGCCGGCCAACGGCAGGATGCGCCCGTTCCAATCGTCATAGTGGGCTGCGGCGCACGCAATGGTGCCATCGCCGCCCAGCGCCACCAGCGTATCGACCGACTGCGCTTCCAGCTCGGCTTGCGGCGGCAAGTCCTCATCAGGAAAGCGGATGCGCCCGACCAGCGTCCATCCCAGATCGTCGATCGTCTCGATGATGCGCGATAGCGCCGCATCATCGGTCGAGCGCGAGCCTTCATTGAAGAGTAGCCACACCCGCGAAGGTGGCGTCACGTCGTGGGTCGACATGGCAAAGGGGCTTCACGCGCAAACATGAAGCCCCAACACCTGAAACGGCAAAAAGCTGCCTGCGGGCGGTGCCCTAGGCGGGGCGCCGTGCGTAAAAGCCGAAGCCCGCGATGATCGCGTAACAGATCGCCGGCAACGTCAGTGCCATGGCGAGGCTGCCCGTCGCATCCGCGAGCACGCCGTAGAGCAGCGGGACCACCGCGCCGCCGAAGATGGCGACGTTGATGATGCCCGAACCGTCGGCAGCGCGCGCACCCAGCTTTTCGCAGGCGAGGCTGAAGATGGTCGGGAACATGATCGAGTTCATCAGGCCGCAGGCGAGCAGAGTGTAACCTGCAAGTTCGCCAGCGCTATTGGCCGAGATGGCTATGAGCGTAATGGCACCCAACGCATTGAAGGCGAGCAATTTGCCTGGGCTGACCACACGCATTAACGCTGAACCGATGAAACGACCGATCATGGCGCCGCCCCAATAAAGGCCGATCATCCATTCAACAGCATTGGGTTCGATGACTTTATCACTGCCGAAGAAATTCAAAACCGCCGTCACAAAGCCATTGAGAGATGCAGTCAATGGGCCACCGTTGGCCATGACACCTTCCAAGAGAAGGTAGTTAATGATGATCGATCCGATCGCCACTTCTGCTCCCACATAAAGAAAGATGCATAGCGCACCAAAGCTGAAGCGACGTCGCCTCAGCAGTTCATTGTCGCGGAGCCAAACGACAGGGGCTGCCAGAATGACCAGCACGCCGAGCAGGCCATTCACGTAGATCGCCAACCCGGCGCCTGTAATCGCTAACGCCAGTCCGATGACGTAGCGGTTGTTAGAAACCAGTTCGCTGCCGCCCATACTTGCGGCATCGTGCGGTAGGCGGTTGCGGAAGGACCACACTGCTGTAGCCACGATGCCGATCAGCACGGCGAGACCCAGATAGCCCTGCCAGATGGCCTTGCTCTCGGCCTGGCGATATTCGGTGAGCGCCTGGCCGGTGAGTTCGGCCGCGCTGGTATCGGCAAGGCTGCCGAGGATCACCGCCGCGCCTACAATCGGGAAAACCGTGGTGCCGAGCGAGTTGAACGCCTGCGCAAAGGTAAGGCGGCTATGCGCCGTTTGTGGCGGGCCAAGCAGCGAAATCAGCGGATTGGCCACGACCTGCACGATCACCACGCCCGAAGCCAGAATGAACAAAGCGCCGAGGAATAGCGCATATGTCGCGGTTTGCGACGCCGGGATGAAGATCAGGCAGCCCAAAATCATCAGGCACAGCCCGGCCACCGCACCGCGCATATAGCCGATCTTCTTGACCAGCTTGGCGCCCGGAATGCCGATCAGCAGGTAGGCGGCGAAGAAGCAGAACTGCACCAGCATGGCCTGCGTATAGTTGAGCGTGAACAGCTCTTTCAGCTTGGGAATGATGACATCGTTCAGGCTGGTGATGCCGCCGAAGATGAAGAACAAGCCAAAGACAAAATATTGCAGGCCAGGTGCATTCACCCCCTGCCCCTCGTCGATCGCGGGACGCGGATCGGTGCTGCTGCTTACTTCGGGCGCGATTGCCATAGAAAACTCCCCCCGACGGATTGGATATCGTCAACTGCTGCTCATGTTTGTGAACGATCACAAAGCACTCGTCCATAGCGATTTATCGACGACGCCGGACGGCAGCGCAATGCAGCATTTCAATGCTGCCCGGATCGTCTGCGACAGAATTCGTTTCGACCTGAAATGACCCGTTGAGAGCGAACCATCGGCAAAAGCCTGCCTTTCGGCGTATTGAAGTTGTTGCCCGGCCAAGTCTGGTAAACCTTTTTCCGCAACTTTCGGCCGGTAGGATTATGCTACAGGGAATACGAAGATAGGATGATTTCTGCAGCACCCTACAAGGCGGGAGACCGCTGGCACCTGCGCCGCGCCGCGATCGTCATTACCTTTTTCTTTCTCGCCTTCGAGGAAGCGATCTGGTGGGGCCGCGCCGCCTTGTTCGAACAATATGCCTACAAGTTCGAATGGTTCTTCTTCATCCGCTCCAACCTGGCCAGCATCGGTTGCTGCGCCGCGCTCTACGCCATTTTCGAATATTTCCAGAACCGGCGTTTCTGGCAGCTAGCCGCAATTGTCGCCGTCCTCTCGCTGCTATTTGGTTGGCTGCGCATGTATATCGGCGCGCGGTTCGCCATCGCCGATGGCTATACCGATGTGGAGACCGGGTTCCTTGCCCTGATGTCGGCCTGGTGGTTCCATTTTTTCCTGGCGTGGAGCGCGGTGATCGTCGCGCTGCTTTATTCCGAGCGCATCCGGCGCGAGCGGCGCGCCACGGGTACCGCACGCCGCGGCGCCCATGATGCGCAGATGCGCGCGGTGCGCTACCGGCTCAATCCGCATTTCTTGTTCAACACGCTCAATTCGATCGGCACGCTGATCCTCGAACGAAGGGGCGAGGCAGCCGAGGGGCTGATCGGAAGGTTCTCCGCTTTCCTGCGTGCCAGCCTGAAGGCCGATCCTTATGCCGATCATACGCTCTACGCCGAATTCGAGCAGCTGCGACAATATCTTGGGATAGAGCAAACCCGCTTTCCCGATCGCCTCCGTGTCAATGTGGACCTGCCCGCCGAATATGAGGACGCGCTGGTCCCGCCCTTCCTGCTCCAGCCCTTGCTTGAGGATGCAATCCAGCTGGGTGTCGCCCCGGTGGCAGGTGAAACTCATCTCGATCTTTCCGCCGAGGTCGTCGACCAGGTCTTGCGTCTCAAGCTGGTTGAGCGTCACGCGCAGCCGATGCCCAATCTTGAACGGCGCGCCTCGCGCATTGTCGGCGAACGGCTGGCGGAACGCTTCGGCGATCGCGCCTCGATCGACGTCGATCGCGCTGAGGACCGGCTGACCATATTGGTGCGTCTCCCGGCGGTCATGGGCGGCAAGGGGATTGCCGCATGATGGACCTTTCGCGCGACGAGCGCCGCCAACTACGCCGCTGGGCATTGACCCTCAGCGTGCTGCTGTGGCTGGGCGAGATTATCTATCTGGAGCTGCGACTGCAATTTGTCGGCAGCGCTGACGATGCCGAGTTCAGCTGGGCGCTGCTCCAGGTCATGCGGCTGGTCTGGGCCAGCAGCGCCATTGCCATCGGCGCGCTGGTGTACCTCGTGATCGAACGCTGCCTCGAACGCCCGTTCTGGCAAATCGCGCTGATGCTTTTTGCGATGGTAATCGCGGTGGGGACGATCCACAGTCTGGCCAATCGCTGGGCCTTCGATCTTGCCTTTGCCGAAGTCACCAAGGGGCCCGAAGTCTACATGACGGTCGCCTACTGGCTGCACCTGCAGCTGGCCTGGGCGGCGCTGATTCTCGCTTTGCTCTACTCGGTCAGGGTGCGGCGCGAGCAGTTGGGGCGCGCGCAGGCGCAGGCCAAGGCACAGCGCGCGGAAATCCAGGCGCTGCGCTACCAGGTCAATCCGCACTTCCTGTTCAACACGCTCAACAGCGTATCCACGCTGGTGCTCGACGAACGCGGTGAGGAAGCCGAATCGATGCTGCGCCGCTTGTCGGATTTTCTGCGCGGTGGACTGTCGGCGGATCCGCTCGAGGATATCCCGCTCGAGGAAGAGGTTGCGCAGCAACTCGTCTACCTCGATATCGAACGCTCGCGCTTTGGCGAGCGCATCCATGTCGAGACCGATATCGATCCGGTGTTGGCCGGTGAACGGGTGCCGAGCTTCATTCTCCAACCCCTCGTCGAAAATGCAGTGAAGTACGCAGTTGCGCGCTCGACGGGCCCGGTGACGGTGCGGATAGAAGCCAAGGATATGGGGAACCGTTTCCGTCTTGCGGTCACCGATGACGGTGACATCGGGATCAAGCCTTCTGCCGGGACCGGCACCGGGCTG
The DNA here is from genome assembly GCF_026157105.1 of Sphingomicrobium marinum. Taxonomy (GTDB): domain Bacteria; phylum Pseudomonadota; class Alphaproteobacteria; order Sphingomonadales; family Sphingomonadaceae; genus Sphingomicrobium; species Sphingomicrobium marinum. The sequence goes on along the minus strand of NZ_JANPVQ010000001.1, from coordinate 73,775 downwards.
CGCAATGTCCGCGAACGGCTGCAGGCGCGCTACGGTGACGATTTCGACTTCGATGCAGGTCCGTTGAGCGCCGGTGGTTACCGCGTCGAATTGACCCTGCCCCGACAGGCGATGCCGACATGACGCTGCGCACCCTAATCGCGGATGACGAACCGCTGGCGCAGCGGCGGCTGGTGATCGCGCTCAACAAGCTCGACGATATCGACCTCGTCGGTACGGCCGATGATGGCGAACAGGCGCTGGAAGCGATTGCTGCGCTCAAGCCCGATCTGTTGCTGCTCGACGTCATGATGCCCGGCATGAACGGGTTCGAGCTCTTGAAGGCTTTGGAAGTCGAAGATCCGCCGGCGGTGATCTTCGTCACCGCGTTCGACAATTATGCCGTCGACGCATTCAACGAAGGCGCTCTCGATTATGTGCTCAAACCAGTCGATGAAACGCGCCTTTGCAAAGCCATCGACCGGGCGCGCGATCGGCGGCGAACATTGAAGGCCGAGGCTCGGGTCGAGCAATTGCGCGATGTCGTGGCCCGGCTGGACCAAGCGCGCGCCGACGATTTGCAAAGCCCGTATGACCAGGATTTGTGGATCAACAGCCGCGGTTCGGTGGTGCGCGTCCCGGTCAAGGACGTGCGCTGTTTCAGGGCGGCGGGGGACTATGTCAGCGTGCAGACCGGTACAGCCAAGCACCTGGCCGACGATACGATTACCTCGCTCGACGACCGGCTCGATCCCGACCAGTTCCTGCGGGTCCACCGTTCGAGTATCGTCAATCTATCGTCCGTCCGGGCGATCGAACGCGAGAAATTTGGCGCGGTCGTGCTGGTTCTCGACGACGACACGCGTATCCGCGTGAGCAAATCCTATAAAAAGCAGACCTTACAGCGACTTACACATAAGGGGTCAGCCGCCTGAAGGCGCTGATGTGTCGTTCGCCGAAGCCCGACAGCCAGTCACCGACCGCCCACTCGCCAATCCAAGCGAGATCCCCCACTATGGCGTCGCGGCCATGGAAGGCCGCGATGAAGCGGGATGAACTGCGGTTTCGGTAGCGGTTTCTGAGAGCCCCGCAAGCTCCGATGCCACACCATCCGGGTCGCTCCAGCGCGCCTTCCATGGTCCCCCGCGACTAGCCTATCAGAACGAGCACTCGGTCCCTTCGGGGAGGTCCTGGCGGGTAATGCTCGATACCTTGATCGACATCGGTGCGACCGAACGGATCATGATCGAATCGCCCAGCCCCGGCGCGCACGCATCGGTAATGATCATTTCGCGCCAGCCCTTGCCAGCGCCCAGTTGCAGCTGGCGCATGATATCGAATTCGTTGTTGCCGACCATCATGAGGACCGGTCCAGCCGGCTGCGCATCGAGCGAATATTCGATGCGATAGGCGCCGCCGCCCATCGTGTCGGAGGACAGGGTGATGCGCGCATCGGGCGCGAAGATGATTTCGCGCGCGTCTTCCTGGCGGTTGCGGTCGATGCCGCGCGCCACAATGCCGACCGCTTCGCCGCGAAGATTGGGCAGGGTGCGCCCACCCGCGCTTGCGGTGATGCCGTCGGACAGGCGGCCATTGACGAACCAGTCGGCTACGGGGGTTGCGTCCAGCAGGCCGCACTCCTCGCTCAACGTGCCGAGCGAGGTCGGCATGCCCTGGCTGTTACCATATCCGACATTGAACAGCGCGCCATCGGGTCCGTTGACCGGGGCGCCGCCGCAATTGGCGGGCCAGCTGAACGACAGGCGTCCCGTTGATTCGCGCGAACCGTAAAGAATGTCGGCAACACCCGCGCCTTCGCTGCCGGGCAACCACGACGCGATAAAGGCGTCGGACGCGTTGATCTCGCGGTTCATCCACATCGGCCGACCGCTCAGGAATATGGCGATCGCCGGAACGTCCTCGGCTTCAAAATTGCGTAGTAGCTCGAGCCCTTCGGTGTCGGCGAGGATGGCGTTTTTCCGGTCGCCGGCAAACTCCGCATAGGGCTCTTCCCCGAAGACGACGATCGCCACATCGGGCTTGTCGTCATAGCTGCCGTCGATCGACAGCGCGGCGCTGCCGCCGCTGGCGGCCGCAGCCTGCTCGATTCCAGACCAGATGGAGGTTGCGCCCGGGAACATGTCGTTGCCCAGTTCAAGACCACCCTGCCATGTCAGCGTCCAACCGCCCGCAGCCTGCGCGATGCTGTCAGCGGCCGAGCCCGCGACGAGAATGCTGGCGCCCGCCTTGATCGGGAGCACGCCGTTATTCTTCAACAGCACCTGGCTCTTGGCGACGGCTTCACGCGCCACCGCACGGTGCGGGGCGTAGCCGAGCTTGTCGAACTCGCCCGCATTGGGCCGCGCCGACGGCTTGAGCGCATCATCATCGAGCAATCCGGCGCGCATTTTCACGCGGAGCACGCGCGTCACGGCTTCATCGACGCGTTCCATCGTAATGGTGCCGTCGCCAACCTGCGCGATCAGCGTGTCCATCAGCCCCTTCCAGTCATCGGGCACCATGTAGATGTCGAGCCCGGCCAGTAGCGACTGGGCGCAATCGGTTACGGTGCAGCCGGCGACCTGCCCATGACCGTTCCAGTCGCCAACGACGAGGCCGTCAAAGCCCAGTTCGCCGCGCAGCACGTCGGTCAGCAACGCCTTGTTGCCGTGCATTTTCTTGCCATTGATTGAATTGAAGCTGGCCATGATGGTTTCAACGCCCGCTTCGATTGCGGCGGGGTAGGGCGTGATGTGGATCTTGGCGAGCTCGGTCAGATCGCCATTCACGTCGCCCTGGTCGACACCTTGGTCGGTGCCGCCGTCGCCGAAGAAGTGCTTGGCCGTCGCGATGACGCGGCCCTGGCCCAGATAGTCGTCGGCGCCATTCTTGCCCTGGAGCCCTTCGACCAACGCGGCGCCCATCTTTGCGACAATGGCCGGGTCTTCCGAATAGCTTTCATAGGTGCGGCCCCAGCGATCGTCGCGGGCGACTGCCACCGTGGGCGAGAAATTCCAGTCGATACCGGTGACTTCGATTTCGGTCGCAGTCGCCGCCCCGATACGACGCACGAGATCGGCATCGCCCGTCGCGCCAAGGCCGATATTGTGCGGGAAGATCGTAGCGCCGATGACATTGGTGTGGCCGTGCACTGCATCGGTGCCCCACATGACCGGGATGACGGGCTCGTTGCCCGGCAGCGGCCGGGTCGAAGCGTCCCACATTTCATCGGCGAGCTTGAGCCATTCGGGTCCGGGCGCAAATTCATCGCCATAGGGGCCGCCATTGCCGCCATTGAGGTAGCTACCGAACCGATAGCGCTCCATGTCCTTGGCGGTGAAACTGTTGATTTGCGGCTGGATGAGCTGGGCGATCTTCCGTTCCAGGCTCATGCGCGAAACCATGTCAGCGATACGCTCTTCATCGCTCATGGCGGGGGCGGTTGCGACGCTGTCCGATGCCTGCTCGACCGGCACCGTGTTGGCGCCACAAGCGGCCACACTGATGGCCAAGATGCTGGGAACCCAACGCTTCACAATCGCTCTCCAAGTTGCGGGCGCTGGATCGGGTGCGCCTCTTTGATTCGGTTTTGGGGATATTGGCCGAAGCCGGCAGCGCCGACTCCGGCCATTCCCCCGTTTAAGCCGCACACGAAGGGTCACATGCGACTTGCCAAGTTCAGGCGGCGGCAAACCCCCCTGCCGGATGACATGGCGGGTACGGACGGCCCGCTGGGTCAACGCCTGAAAGTCCTGCATAGCCAAAAAAGTGAACGTTCACAATTGTGAAAAAACTGGCATAATGATCCGAAGTTTGAGAGAGCTTGGGTCGGGGTAGCATGAACAAGCCGATGACCATTACGATCGAGGATGTGGCGCGCGCCGCAGGGGTGTCGCGCCAGACCGTATCGCGCGTCATCAACCGCAAGCCGGGCGTCAAACCCGCGGTGCGCGAACGCATCGAGACCGCGATCGCCGAGCTGGGCTACGTGCCCAACCTGGCAGCGCGCCGCATGGGAGGCGCGCGCTCCTTTCTCATCATGGCGATCAACGACCGGGCCCGCACGATCGAGAACTGGACGGCGGGGCGCGGCAACGACTGGGTCGACCAGATGCTACACGGGGGCATGCTCGCCTGCGAAGAGCATGGCTACCATATGCTGTTCGAGCTGGTGGACACCCAGCATGACGAGGCGGTGCGCCAGGTCGGGCGGATCCTCACCAGCCTCCAACCGGATGGTATCATCCTGACCCAGCCGCATAGCGAAAATGCCAAGCTTGCGCAGATGCTGCGCGAGCGCGGCCGTCCCTTCGCGCGAATCGCACTCCCCAACCCCGACATTCCGTCGCTGTCGGTGCATTTTGACGACGCTGCGGCCGCCCGCGCCTGTGTCGATCACCTCCGCGATTACGGTCATGAGCGCATCGCGTTCCTCGCCGGTAACAGTACCTATCAAGGCAGTGTGAACCGCCGCGAGGGCTTCGCCGAGGCCATGAACGAGGCGGGTCTCGAACCCATTATCGGGGAATGCGATTTCTCGTTCGACAAGGCAGCCGATTTTGCGCGGTCACTGCTGGGCGGCGATGGCGCGCCGACCGCATTTGTCGCCGAAAACGATGAAATGGCGTTCGCCGTGCTCAACGTTGCGGACGCGCTTGGCTACAAGGTGCCAGATCAGGTTTCGCTGATCAGTTTCGAAGACACGCCAGGGGCACGCTTCTCGGTACCGCCGCTGACGGCTATCCGCCAACCGACCGCCGCGATGATCGGGCGGGCGTGCGAAGTGCTGATCGAGGCGACCGGCAAGACCGAGGTGGAGGGCAACTACGTGCTACCCTTCGAGCTTCGGGTCCGCCAGACGACGGGGCCGGCGCCGCGGTGACAGGCCGCTTCGGCCCGCTGTACATCACCGCCAATTTCGGCGCGCACGTTGCCTTCATGCCGCTTCTCGTCCTGCTGTTGCCGCGGCGAGTCGAGGCTATCGCGCCCGACCAGCCGATCATCTTGCTAAGCCAGTTGCTGCTGGTGGGCGGGCTGACCGCGAGTATCGCGAATATCGTTTTCGGGGCCCTTTCGGATCGATGGCTCGCGCGTTTTGGCAACCGTCGCGGGCCGATTGCGATCGGCCTCGCCTTCCTGCTGGGCGCCTACGCTTATTTCGCCGGAGCATACACGCCCGGCGCGCTTTTTCTCGCCGTCATCCTTTTCCAGCTGAGCCTCAACATCATGTTCGCGCCATTGGGCGCGCTACTCGCCGACCATATCCCCGACAGGCGCAAGGGTTGGATCGCGGGCTGGCTCAACATGGGGCTGCCATTATCGGGACTCGTGATCACCGGACTCGGCGAATTTAGCGCGAGTGATGCCGCATGGTCCTTCGGCTTCGTTGCGCTGCTGATTGCCGCGACCGTCATCCCGCTGATCATCGCCTGGCCGCGCGGTCTGGAACTGCTCGCCAAGCCTGTCGAAGCGGTGGTGGAGGCGGCGCTGTCACGACGCGACTTCGCTTTCGCCTGGATTGCGCGACTTTGTATACAGTCGGGCGCGGCCGTCATCCTGTCCTACCTCTATCTTTACGTCGATTCAGTCGCGCGCAACGCGGCAGGCTTTACCGCCGACAATGCGTCGGGCGGCGTCGCGCTGCTCAGCCTGCTTGCCACTATCTTCTCGCTGGCCGCCGGGATCCTCGCGGGGCGGTGGAGCGATCATAAGGGTTCGCGCAAGCATCCGCTCATCTTCTCAGCCCTGCTCGCGGCGCTCGCCTTCGGCCTGCTTGCATGGGGCAGTGACTGGCGTGTTATCCTGGCCGCCTATTCGCTCTTCACGATCGCGCTGACCGCTTTCCTGTCGGTCGACAGCGCGCTGGTGGCGCAACTGGTTGCCGGGCATCCGCGGCGCGCCACTTTCCTCGGCCTGATGAACCTGACCAACACGCTCCCTGCGATCATCGCTCCGGGTCTGGCGCTGTTTCTCGCGAGCGTGCAGCCAGGCGGCGATACGCTGCGGCTCCTCTTGGCCTTTGCTGCCGGCGGCGCGCTGATTGCCGCGCTATCCGTGGGCGCCATTCGCACGATCCGGTAACACAAAAGGAAAGGGGCCCCCGCGAACGGAGGCCCCTCTCATTTGGTTCGCGGGTCGACTAGAAGTCGAAGCGCACCAGGAAGGTGAAGCGACGGTCGTTGCGGAACGCCGAACGCCGGATCCGCGTGTCGTCGAAGTCGACCAGCGAATTGGTACCGGTCACCTCGTCGAGCAGGTTTACGCCCTGCGCGCCGATCTTGATGTTGTCGGTAATCGAATAAAATATCGACGCATCGAGCTGCCCCGTGGCGTCGCCGTAGATCGGCGAGAACGGGAAGATCACATCGCGCGGCGTCTGGAGATATTCCGACCGCCAGTTATACGCGGCGCGCGCCGAGATACCGCCATATTCGTAGAACAGGACGGCGTTGACCGTATGCTCCGACACACCCGGCTGCGGGAGGTCGCCGAACACGTCGCCCGACGACGAGAAGTCGTTGGAGTCGACATAGGTATAAGTCAGCTGCGTCCCCAGTCCCGACAGCGGCCCCGGCAGGAAGTCGTACTGCTGCTGGTAAGCCACTTCGACACCGCGAAGCTTGGCCTGGCCGAAGTTGACCGGACCATTGACCTCGACGTCGAACGGCGTGCCGTCATCGGCGATGAAGGTGCGGATCGACGGACCGAAGCCGAACAGATTGTCGAAGTCCTTCTGGAACAGCGAGACCGTGAGCGAGCCCACGTCCGCCCAGTACCATTCTGCCGACAGGTCATAGTTCCAGGCTTCGACCGGGCGCAGCAAGCGGTTGCCGGTGAAGATCTGGAACAGTGGACCGGTTTCGAGCGCACCCGCGACTTCAAGGTCGCGCGTATTGTCGAAGATGGCGCCGCCGGTGCGGAAGTCCGCAAGATCCGGTCGGAAGATACCCTTCGAAACCGCCGCGCGGAACAGGATACCGTTGCCGATATCCAGCTTGGCGTTGAAGCTCGGCAGCCAGTTGTCGAACACGATGTCGTCGCTGTCGTCGATCGTCGTGCCGGTGAAGACCGACGCGAAGACCGCCTTGCGCGCATCGCTGAGCGAACAATAGCCCGGGGCCTGCTGGCCCGGCTGGATATTGGCGCATGCCGCGTTGATTTCCGCGACCGTCACGGTGCCGTTCATGTCGGTGTCGAAGAAGTCGCCGAAGGGATAGTTGATCTCCCCTTCCGAAGCGATGGTCGTCTCGACCCAGCGCACACCGATATTACCGGTAAACTCCCAACCGTTGGAGAATTCCTGGCCGAAGTCGAGGCGGCCGTAAGCGGCCAGCGTCCGTTCATCGACGTCCGAAATCTCACCCGGCAACCACACGCCGCCCGGCACGATGCCGGTGCGGTTGTAGATCGGACCCCAGGCATTGGGCGTCAGCGTGAAGGCCGTGATCTCGGCTGCCTGGCTTTCGGTCAGGCCGCTGAGATATTCTTCGACGAGATTGTCACCGCCATAATAGAATGCCGAACCATCGCCATACGGCGTGGGGGCATTGCCACGCTGGAAGTTGTCGCCGAACGGGTTGTAGACGTTCGCCGTCGTCGGGAAGTCCTTCACATAGGCACCGCCACAGCCAAAGGCCTGGAAGTCGCCGCAGTTCCAGTTGCCGCCACGACCCGTCCACGGCGCACCCAGGTTGCCCCAATTGGAGAAGTTGGCGTTGCGCGTGACGCGATTGCGGTCGGCCCAGCGTGCACCGAAGCGCGCATTGCGAAGCCAGCCATCCTCGCTGATTTCATAGTCGGCATCGCCCTTGAGCGAATAGAGCTCGCCCTCGTTCTTCACCTGGTTGTCCAGAAGGAACCAGAAGAAGCTGAGATCGGGATCAGTAAAATAGCCGGCCGGCGAACCTGCCGTGCCCGGCTGCAGGAACTGCACCTGCGGCGTGTCGGTCGAATTGTCGAGGAACACGTCGGTGTAGGTCTGCATCACCGCGATGAGGCCCTCTTCGGTGCGATCCGAATTGATGTACTGGCCTTCGAAGTTCAGCGTGAAGCGATCGGTCGGATAGACTTCCAGTTCGATCGACATGTCTTCGGTCATCGCCTCGTCCTCGCGCTGGAAGCGCAGGAACTCGGTCGGGATGCCGCCGGCCGCGTTGCCATTGAATGGCTGGAACTGTGTCAGCGTGATCTGCTGGACGACATTGCCGTCGAAGATCGGCGTCGTGCCGGCCGCAACGACCGGGAAGAGGCCGTCATCGTTGACCAGCGCCAGCGCCGCGAATTCATCCAGCGTCGCGTCGGTTTCCGCGCGCAGATATTCGAGCGTCAGCAGCGCCGTTCCGTCCTTGGGCTCGACCTGCAGTACTGCCGAGAAGGCATTGCGGTCGCGCTCGAGCGTGGTCGTACGAACGCCGGCACCCTTGGGCACCACGACACTGCCTGACGGCGGGAAGTTGCTTTCGTCGAAATTGGGATCGCCGAAATAGCCACCCGAGCCGACATTGACGACGCGCTGGCAAGGACCATCGAGCGTGCTGGCACGATAGCAAGGATCGGTCAGCTGGCTGGCGTCCGTGCGGGTCGTCAGCGACGATTGCGCGTAGGCCAGCTGCGCACCGATATCGGCGCCGCCCACATCCCAGGTGTTCGCAACAAGCACCGAGAAACCGGGCTGCCACTCTTTGGCAAGGTCGCCATAGTTGGCTTCGATCGTGCCGGCGACCTTGAGCCCCTTATTGTCGAGCGGCTTGCGCGTGACGAGGTTGACGGTGCCCGAGATGCCGCCGTCGATCATGTCGGCGGTGGTGTTCTTGAAGACCTCGACGCGGCCGAGCAGTTCGGAGGACACGTCGTTGAACGACAGGACGCGCCCGCCATTGGCCGAGAAGATGTCACGGCCATTGAGTTCCGAACGGACGAAGGGGAGGCCGCGAATGATGACGCCCGAGCCCTCGACCGAAAAACGGTCGGGGTCGGCAGCCTGCTCGAAGCGGCTGATGTTCACGCCTGGGACACGCTGCAGCGACTCGGCGACCGACCGGTCGGGAAGCGCGCCAATGTCTTCAGCCGTGATAACGTCGACGAAGGTATCGCTTTCGCGTTTGATCTCGGCTGCGGTTTCAAGGCTCTGCAGGAAGCCGGTGATGACGATCGTGTCATCTTCTTCCTCTACCGGCGCCTCGGTGCCTTCTTCGGCATCCTGCGCGTAGGCCGGCTGCGCAAGCGCCATGCACATGGCCAGGCTCGATGCCGTGCCGAGTGCGCGCACCTGCGCGTTCCTAAACATTGTCCACTGATCGGTTTTACGGGTCAAACTTCCCTCCCCTGATGCTTGATATCCGAGCGCACTTCGCGCTTCTTTACAGATCAGTGATAGGAAAAATTGTGAGCGTTCACAAGACAAAGGTTGAACGTTCACATTTGGCGGAAAACTGCGTAGTAGCTGGCATTCCAAGGATGTTGCGGGGTGGGCCTGTTGCCGCATTGTCACACGACCGCCGCCATGCCATTCCTTGGGGCGATAAATTCAGCGAGGCGGATTCGGACGCAATGGGCATCAGGAAGATCATCATCGTGGGTGGGGGGACGGCCGGCTGGATGACCGCCGCCGCCTTGTCGAGGCTGACAAGTTCGACCTCCGTGTCGATCACCGTCGTCGAATCCGAAGCGATCGGGACCGTGGGCGTCGGCGAAGCGACCATCCCACCATTCGTCGATTTCAATCGCTTGCTCGGGCTCGACGAACGCGAACTGCTTGCGGCCGTGCAGGGCACCTTCAAACTGGGCATCCATTTCGTGAACTGGGAAAACCAGGGCGCCAGCTATTTCCACCCGTTCGGCAACTATGGCTACGAAATCGACGGTTTCGATTTCCACCATCTGTGGATCAAGCGGCGTATGGCGGGAGACGAGCGCCCGCTCCACGCCTTCAGCCCCGAAACGATGGCGGCGATGAACCGCAAGTTCGCCAAGACCGATGCGAACCAGCGCGAAGACCTGCCGCCGATCAACTATGCCTACCACCTCGATGCCGGGGCTTATGCGCAATATCTGCGCAAGTTCGCCGAAGGCCGCGGCGTCAAGCGCCAGGAAGGGCGCATCGCCGATGTACACCTCCACGGGGAAAGCGGTTTCGTCCGCTCGGTGCAGCTCGAAAGCGGCGACGAGATTGCCGGCGACCTGTTCGTCGATTGCTCGGGCTTTCGCGGCTTGCTGATCGAGCAAGCGCTGGAAAGCGGTTACGAGGAATGGACGCACTGGCTGCCATGCGATCGAGCGGTGGCCTTGCCCAGCGCAGGCGATGGAACGGTGCTACCTTATACCCGCGCGACTGCACACAAGGCGGGGTGGCAATGGCGCGTCCCGCTGCAGAAACGCAACGGCAACGGCCATGTCTACTGCTCCAGCTTCATGGAAGCCGACGAGGCGACCGACATCCTGCTCGCCAATGTCGATGGCGAGGTGCAGGCCGACCCCAACCATCTGCGTTTCGTGACCGGGCGGCGCAAGAAATTCTGGAACAAAAATGTCGTCGCGCTGGGGCTTGCCGCGGGCTTCATGGAGCCGCTCGAATCCACCTCGATCCATCTGATCAATACCGGCATCAACAAGCTGATCGCCTTGCTGTCGCTGGACGGCATCACCCCGCAGCAGGAACAGGCCTTCAACCGGCTGACGACCAAGGAATATGAGCGCATCCGCGACTTCCTGATCCTCCATTATCACGCCACAAAGCGAGATGATTCGGAGTTCTGGAACTACTGCCGGACGATGAGCATCCCGGATTCGCTACAGGAGAAAATGGACCTATTCCGCCTCAACGGCCAGATCTTCCGCGAAGACGACGAGCTCTTTACCTCGACCAGCTGGGTCGCGGTAATGCTGGGGCAGGGCGTCACGCCGAGCGGCTACAATCCGATGGCGGCAGGCCTTGGCGGCAGCGAACTCGACAAGGAAGTGAAGGGTATCGAGGACTCGATCAAATATCTCGTCGCGCAAATGCCTACCCACGATCAATTCCTGCGCCAGTATTGCCCCGCGGTGTAGTGCCAGTGGGCCGCGGGCGGAATTGACCTCGCTTGCTCGGTCTCCTTCGCATCGCTTCGTTTCGGACCCGGTGAGTTCGTCCACACTCCCCATCGGCATCGAAAAGGCCGCCCCGATGGAGCGGCCTTTTTCAATGGCGGAGCGGGTGTCTGTATTATAAATGGTTAAGCCGTTGAATACGCTAACAAATCATAAACTGACTTATCTCTTATCCCACATTTTATACCACGTCATGTTATGCCTCCCGCGCGGTCAGGGGATTCGTCTACGATAGCATAATGTAGTATGTATGAGCACTGTCTGGCATCATCGAGACAGGGGGTTGCTCATGCTTTGGTTCAGTTTCATCCCGGTAAGCGCTTTATTGGCAGCTGCCTCTCTAGATAACCACCACGAGCACCGCGTAAAGATCGAACAAGCTGCTCCGGTAGATAATCCGGCGCTTCCGGGAGGGCCAGCCGGTAAAACCGAAATACGCGTAAGCGGTAAGCTCGGAGGTCAGTACGATACCGTTGAAAATGACACGTTGCGCTTTTGGTTACGTGTTTGGCAGCCGGGTATTCCGAATTATCCCGTCTCACAATCTCCCGCCACCTTCCACATTAATGGATACCCGGTCGGCTTATTTTCAATTAATAGGCACCCACAGGTCTTCGAGGTTGAAACTGACTATCGCGACATGCGCGATAAAGATATTCCTTCAAAGACGGTGTCCCCAATATCGTTATGCAACGACAAATTAGCTCGGCTCAGCGGGGAGGAACTTCGATCCTTCCAACGCGATGGAGGCGAATTTTATAACTGGGCTGCGTATAATGCTATCGTCGAGCAGATTTGGCGGGTTCGCAAACATCGATTAGCGTCTGGTCGAAATTCGACTGAGACGAAACGATTTGTAGATAGCACTCCTCTTGGGGTGACAATCATTTGCGAGCCGCTTGGGGCTCCCACCCCTGTCGGGAAGCCTTCAAATGCTGTTTCAAAGGTCGCCTTGCGTGCCGCCGCCATGGGAAGCGAAACAATCGGCCGCCAATCCTGTCCCGACAAGGTTAGGTTGTACGCAACAATCGAAGCCCGGCACCGCACGAAATTCAAAGTGCTTATGCGAGGCCCCAAATTTCTCACGCCACCCAAGGACCTGCTCTTTGGCGAGGCGGGCTCCCAATCCGTGACAGAGACTTTCGACGTCAGATGGGATGCGACTATCGATGAACTAGCTACGACTGCTGGAAAACGGCCAGATATGCAGCAGAAGCTAAATTTCCATGTGAATGTGGCCGATGAACAAGGGCGTCTTTTGAAAACTGCGGAAACATCTATCGTTCTTCAGTGCAACGTCCCGCCTAAGCCAGCCAGAGTCAGGCTGCCAGGGACTTGACACAATGGCCGAACAATTTCGCAAAGAGCCACGTGAATCAGTAGCGTGTATTATCAAGGCACGAGGAGCTGGCCTTCGCGAAACGAAAGCCAAATTAGTGGACGTGACCAGACTCGGATGCCGTCTAGAGTTGCTTTCTCCAGTGAATGTGCATGACGAAATTTGGGTGCGCCTTCCCAATCTCGAGCCGTTACGCGCTGCAGTATGTTGGGCAGATAAATTTCACGTGGGTGTCGAATTCAGAACTCCCATCCACCCAGCTGTCTTTGAGCACTTACTCAGGAGCATTAAGGGAAGCGACAGCTGACTGTAGACTGGCGCAAACCAAGCCATCGATCGAACCGTTCCCCGCTATCGAAAGTTGCCGCCTAGGCACCGGCGAAGTTAGGCCTGTTCAGCCAAACGTCTCTTGTATCGCGGTGTCCGCCACGCGCCAATCAACACTGTGACTAAGACCGGGTAACTCCAAAAGGCGCCGGTGATTGCATATAGCTGTGGAGTTAGAGGCCATCCGAGAAACAGGATGAGATGGCCCATCGTCAGGACCAGCATCAAACCGGCTGACCAAAGCGGCCAAAATCGGTCGGTTCGAAGTGCAATGTAAACGAAAAAGGCGAGCATCAGCGCGTCGATGACAAAAGTAGAGTGATCGAGTCCACTCCACGAAAAGTCGAGCCAAATGCGCCAAAAAGTCGTCAGGAGCACGCCTCCTGCGCAAACCAATGCCGCTATATTTTCGGTCCTGTCGCCACGCCTCAAGGCCACCAAGAACGTCAGCAGAAGGAGAGCGTGAAAAAAAAGAATACGCACAACTAAACTACTTTCTACGACTAGGGCTGCGATAGCGGGGCGAGGAAAAAAATCCAGCTATTGATTTTACCTAGCAGGTAGCGCGGAGATTCTGTGACGCCCTCCGTAGCCAAGCACGCTGCGTCGCTCGTAGCGCAGATCCAACTGGAACAACGGAAAATTTCTGCGTTAGCGTTTTCGTTGCGGGCCGGTTGCGGTTTACAGAATGATAGTCCTATCGATTGGACCACCCCTCCCTCGCGCGCGCCCGCGCGCGTACTGTTCCGCTAATAACTGAGGCGAAGCGGAACGACTGCTAGCGACCCCATTGCGGACGCCAAGACCAGATGCGATCTGAGGACATGCCACCCTTCTCCGACCCACTATCATCTCCACCGAAGAGCGCTTTTTTGGTCGAAACCCTTGCGGCTCTGGCAAGGAGAAGGAAGGCTATTCGGTACCATGCCCGCGACATCTCGGTCGAGAAAATTCGTGAGCGAACGGATGGCGAAGAACATGAGAAGATCGAAATAGAAATGACAGCGGCGGATCAGATCCTACGCTTATACGTCTGGAGCGACCGCTGGGTCTTCGTAGACGCCCGGAAGCCTGACAAGAGTGCAGGATGGGCATGGGAGTTTACGCAGCAAGGCCGATTAGTCGGTAGCGTGAATGGCCGCTCGTTGATCGCTGCATTGGAGAAGACGATTGAGGCCGCCGCCGTTCGGTCGAATGCAACGCTAGCTCAAGTCTGGACACCGTTGCTCGCTAGAGGACCACGTCTGGTCTCATAGGGTATGCTTCCCACCTCAAACCGACCAGCCGCTAACGACCCGATTGCGGTCCTGAGCAGCGCGCTGCATAAAATCCGTCAGGGAGTGCCATATGGACCACGCAACGCCAAACCTGCCATCAACCAGTTTTGAAGCCACTTCACGCTTTTACTTAAGCTTAGGGTTTGAAGAAAGCTGGAGAGACGAGGGCTGGATGATTCTCAATCGAGGCGGAATCGCCTTAGAGTTCTTCCCATATCCAGATCTGAAAGCTGCCGAGAGCAATTTCAGTTGCTGCCTCCGTTTGGACGATATGGACGCAATGTATAAGGCGTGTAAAGAGGCCGGATTGCCCGAGCAGTGCTGGGGATGGCCTCGCCTTCATCCACCACAGCGTGAGGACAGCGGACTCACAATAGCCTATATGGTTGACCCCGATGGATCACTTATCCGCCTGATTCAAAACTGAAGCTGGTGGCAGCTGTCCACCCCAACGCAGACGTTCACAGTGAACGAATATCTGCTTATGTTGGGAATTCGCAGCGACGCGAGGGAAGGGAGGTTGATCTACCCCTTTGACCTCCCTTTTCTCCCAGCAAAAGGGGCATGAAAGCGTACCGGCTGGCAACGACCTAAACTAAGAAGTTTGCGAGCAGCCAACTCAGCACAGGTTCTGGGTCCGCCCAGCGCGTTTGCCAACAATGTTCCCGCCCTTTCCGCGTCTCGATGGGCGTAAGCCAAGCTCCTCGCCCAAGGCGTCCGCAACACCCTTCAGCATGTAAAGCGTCAGCTCATGAGCATTGGCGTCAAACCACTTGCCCCTTTGATAGTGGGCTAACCCACCGATGCGCCGAACCACGCTGGTCCCTTTCATGCACGTTCCGCCCGCATTCTTGATCCATCGACTGGTCAGCCCGCGCAAGGACAAGCCCCTGGGCCAGTGCATTGCGATATGGATGTGAGCGCCTTTGCCTTGCCCATTCTCGCGCACCCAGTAGGCCGCGAATGGCAGACCACGCCGTCGGGCGTAGTTTCTGGCGTCTGCCAATATGCGCCCAACAAACGCCGTTCCTTCCTCATCCGGAATGCCCGCGCATTCGTAATGTACCGTCCAATGCACATTCGGTTCTAACCCAAGCCGTAGCGCCATCTCATGCGCCGCCAGCAACATACGAGCCTGACTCTCCGATAGATAAAAGCTCGTTCGATCGGCACGGTTGCGAGCGCCGCCCCAGCCTCGCGCGTGCGCGTGCGCGCGTATTGGTCGCGAAACTATTTGCTGTGATGTTGCTGCTCTCGCGTGCGCGCGTATCTGCGCAGTTTCGGATAGATCGGGAGGCTTCCTGTTGGGGTCAGGCCCTAAACCATATAATTGCAATGCGCATGCCACCTCGCGCGCAAGCGCCATTTTTCGCCTGTCTTAGCAGGCAGGGTTTGGCTCGCGCGTCCAAGTTTCAAGTTGTCAGATAAAGGGCGGGGCAAACGGCCTGAACCGCCGCCCCGCGTCTTCTTAGCTGTCGGTGTTTTTCCGCTGTATTATCAGCGAGCCCTCGGTGTGGAGGCGATAGCGCGCATGGCGATAGCGGCCCTCCAATTCGGTGCTGATATTGAGCCCATCTTCGCGCAGCGAGTGAATGGTGCCTCCCAGCCGTGTATGCCACGGCAAAATGTCCCACTGGGTCAAACTGGGCTCACGGACCAGCATAGCCATCACACGGGCGCGTTTTCCCCTGTAGCGCCATTCCTGGCCCGCTAGATCTCGATAGCAAACGGATGCCACTTCATGCGGCTGGACGTTGGAAGGGTCAGTCATTGAACGCCTCCTTTTCGTCTTCCGCTTCTTCGATCAGAAGCAAGCCGACGAGGTCGTCAATGAGGTGAGCGATGGTTTCGCGCGGCACGGTCACTGCGCGATGTTGGTTGCGGTCGGTCTCGCTATGGGTATATGTTCTCATGGTATTTGCCTTTCATGTAAATACGCGGGTCCTGAGTCGTCCTACCGACTTCAGGACCCAATTCTTTTTCGGCGTCCGAAAGCTTCGTCATGCGGCCGCTCCGCCGCGCACGGGCAGGCTAGCCATCCATGCGTCAGCGTCCTCCCGCGCAATGCGCGTTGCAGATCCAAGTTTTCGGATTTTCAGACGTCCAGCCGCCACCTCACGATAAGCAGTTGTTCGTCCGATGCTGTAGCGAGCAAGGAATTCGCCCATCGTCATCAATTCAGCTTGTTGTGCCAAGCTTGCCTCCTCATTCCCAATGAGCGTCGGGAGCGCACCCCAGCGATTGCTTTGGTGTTTCAAGGGTCAACTGATTTCGATGCGAAAGCTAGGGAATAGCTATTCTTTTGATTTCCGGAAAAGGTTCTCTGAGATTTTCCTATGTCTGATTTGATTTCTCGGCCCAGTACTCCCTGCCATCCCGGTCGATTTCGGCAGAAATCTTGGCTGGATCGTCGCGGTAACGAACCCGCGCATCAGCAGCTTGGTCTGGGGTTAGAGGCCACGAGATAATGCCCCAATTTTCCTCAATGGGCTTTGCCCATTTTCGAATTGCATCCCACTGGGTCCTGTAGGCAGTCGCAACCATACTTTGGCGTTCGAAAGCGGGCAGGCCAGCAGCAGCCAAAAACTTCTCCCAATCTAGGGCTTTCAGTCTAAGCCTATCAAATCGAAATGGGCGCTTGTGCTGACCTGGCCTCTTGGGAAGTTCGACGAAAAATCGCGGTGCATCACCCCAGTAAATGCCCATAAAATCATCAATCATTTGCCCAACGAATGTTTCTGTGTGTCTGTTGTTAGCCGTGGGCTCAAATAGCGGCAGGAACGAGCGAAGAGCATTCGCTAGACTTGCCAAATTTTCATTGTCCGGCCCGACGGAATCAGGGAGGTCTCTGAAAATTTGGCTCAATTCTGCGTTATGAAGCTGTTGGCCGATTACCCGACGCAAGAAGCGACTACCATTGAGCGTCAAATCTCGTCGAGGCTCGCTCCAAGCTTTGTAGAAAGCTTGCCCCTTGGAGAGGGCGTCGACATTGACCCGTTCAAGAGACTCACGAGCATTCAACAGGGCGTCCAGAATTACATGTAAAGTCTCTCGCTCGTCGTCACTTACGGCCATAATCCTTACTCCGGCAATGCTTAGCCCAAGTCGCCATGAGCCGTTCCCTTTTGTCAATTATTGGACCACGACGATATGCCGCCTCTGTCTTGTCCGCCACGGCGTGGGCAAGAGCGGCCTCGGCAACTTCTCCCGGATAGTCTGTTTGCTCTGCCACCCAATCGCGGAACGTCGACCGAAAACCATGCACCGTTATCTTACGCCCCATGTCCCGCAGGATTTTCGTCAGCGTCATATCGCTGAGCGGTTTGCCGCGCTTCTGCCCCTGGAAGATGAGATTGCTGTCTCCGCGCTGGTAGCGCTCGGCGCGCTTCAGCACATCAATCGCCGCCTTCGATAAAGGAACGACATGCTCACGTCCCGCCTTCATGCGCTCAGCTGGCACCGTCCAAAGGCGCTTGTCGAAATCGACTTCGTCCCATGTCGCCAGCCGCACCTCGCCCGACCGCGCCGCCGTTAAAATGACAAACTCCAGCGCCAGCCGACCTATCGTTTCGCTGTCCTTCAAGGTGGCTAGGAAATTTGGAAGCTCATCGTAAGGCAGAGCTTTGTGATGCTTCACCTTGGTCCGTTGAGGCGGCAATGCCTTGTCGATAACGCTCATGGCTAAGGCATTGTCGCGATAGCCCTTCGCTACAGCCCAATCGACAACCGTACGCACGCGCTGGCGTAGCCGACGGGCGGTTTCGGGCTTATCAAGCCAAATGGCCGCTAGTGCGTCTCTAACGTCCCCTGTTTCGATCTGAGAGACGGGACGGTCTCCGAAAACGGGAAAGATGTAAGTCTCTAGTGTGGAGAGCCATTGCGCGCGGTGCTTGGGGTTTCGCCAGCTTGGGGCGTGCTCTGCGTGGACGAGCTTTGCGGCTTCTCTAAACGTCGGAATCCCAGCCGCTCTTTTGCGCTCGGCTACGGGGTCTTTGCCAATCTCAATCTGCTCTCTCACGTCCGACGCGCGTTGTCTTGCGAGCTTTAGGGATACCTTTGAGGCGCTGCCGAGACCTATGTCTCGACGCCGTCCATTTTTTTGAACTCTGACTACCCAGCTTCTCGCGCCGCCCTTTCCCACCACTAAGTAGAGGCCGTTGCCGTCACCGTATCGTCCCGGCTGATTCGCGGCCCTTACCGCTGCTGCTGTAAGTC
Organism: Sphingomicrobium marinum; assembly: GCF_026157105.1. Lineage (GTDB taxonomy): Bacteria > Pseudomonadota > Alphaproteobacteria > Sphingomonadales > Sphingomonadaceae > Sphingomicrobium > Sphingomicrobium marinum. The sequence goes on along the minus strand of NZ_JANPVQ010000001.1, from coordinate 55,553 downwards.
TTCCCATGGTATTTCCCACATCGTTTCCCACACCGTAAGGCGGCTGGCCAGAAACGGCAAGGGATCGGCAGGATCAAAAAAGACTTGAAAACTCTGGTTTATGATCAAACCATCGGCCGGTTAGAAACATGCAGGAATGGGTCAATGGCGGAGCGGGTGGGATTCGAACCCACGATACGGGGTTACCGTATACACACTTTCCAGGCGTGCGCCTTCGACCACTCGGCCACCGCTCCGCATTGACTGGAAGGCGGCGATGTAGCGCCCGCCGTGGCTTGGGGCAAGGCACCTTGCCGTCTTGCGGGGAGTGACTACAAACCGGCGCATGCAGCGGGAAATCGGCATCGCGCCCACGGCGGCGGAAATGGAGGCGATCGCGCGCGGCGCGATGGCGCGCCTTCCCGCGCAAATGCGCGAACATCTGGGCGATGTCGTGTTGCTCGTCGAGGACTTCGCTGACGCGCAGACATTGCAATCGGTCGGCCTCGAAGAGCCGTTCGAATTGACCGGCATCTACGAAGGCCTGCCGATGCACGAAAAGAGCGTCGAGCATAGCGGCACGATGCCCGATAGGGTGCGCCTGTTCCGCATGCCCATCCTGCTCGAATGGGCCGAGCGCGGCGACGAAACGTTGGAGCATCTGGTGAGCCACGTGCTGATCCATGAAGTCGGACACCATTTCGGCCTTTCGGACGAGGATATGCACGCTTTGGAGGACCAGGTTTGAGCGCGCTGGTGCGCCTCGACGGCGTAACGTTGCGGCGTGGCGGGAGACTGCTTTTCGAGGACTTCGACCTGACCGTTTCGCAGGGCGAGGCCGTCGTGCTGACCGGCCCCAATGGGCGCGGCAAATCCAGCTTGATCCGACTTGTCGCGGGATTGCTGGAGCCAAGTGCCGGCAAGGTGCACGCCTCCCCCGCGGCGCTGGCCGACGAGCGACTGGCACTGGACGGCGAGCGCACATTAGAAGCTGCGATCAAGTTCTGGACCGACTTCGACGACGGTGACGATGGGGCAGCATCGAGCGCGCTGAACCGCGTGGGACTGATGGACCTGGCTCACGTGCCTGTCCGCTTTCTGTCGACCGGCCAGCGGCAGCGCGCGCGCCTTGCCCGGGTGATGGCTTCGCCGTCCCCGCTTTGGCTTCTCGATGAGCCGTTCAGCGGTCTGGATGCGGCAGGACAGAAGCAGCTCTGCGAAGAAATCGATTTCCATCTATCCACCAAGGGCGCCGTGCTGGCGGCAAGCCATGTCTCGCTTGGCCCCAATTGGCGCGAGGTGGCGCTATGACCGCGCTGATCATCCGCGAGGTCCGCCGCAGCCTCGGCGCATCGACATGGATGCCGATCGCCTTCTTCCTGCTGGTAGCGGCGCTGGTACCATTCGGCGTCGGCCCCGACGCGCGCCTGCTGGCGCAGATCGGTGGCGGCGTCATGTGGGTCGCGGCATTGTTGGCGGCGATGTTGCCCGTCGAGCGCCTGATCGAGCCCGATCTGGCAGACGGCACCATCGACCAGCTCGCCATCCGCGGCGTGAGCGAGGAAGTGATCGGGCTCGCGAAGGCGACCGGCCTGTGGCTTAGCTTCGGCCCGCTGCTGCTGATCGCAGCGCTGCCCGCAGCCGCCATGCTCGGCGTCGACGGGCCAGGTCTGGGACGCATTCTGCTTGCCTTGGCCATCGGAACGCCCGCCTTGGCGTCAGTCGCGGTCGCGGCTGCCGCGCTGACCGCAGGCCTGCCTCGCGGCGGAATGCTGGCCAGCATCGTGGCCTTGCCCGTCACGGTGCCATTGCTGATCTTCGGGGCGGCTGCGACAGGGCTCGAGGGCAATGCGGCGCTCAAGTTTGAGCTGGCGGTGGCGCTGTTGTTGGCGGCGGGCAGCCCGTTCGTGACCGGCGCTGCGATCCGGGCGGCGCGGACCTAGGCGCGGCTCCAGCGCGCAAAGATCGCTGTCGGTAGCAACAGTCCTCGACGTTCCTCGCGTACGCTCATCTCGCCCAGCTCGACCGTGCCGCCCAGATTCGCGGTGGACTGGCGCACCAGTTCACCGACGGCAAGCGCGCTCATGCGCACCGCATAGACGGTTAGGATCAAGAAGCGGCTCTTGTCATCGAGCAGCTGCGCGCAATCGCCGACCAGCGGGGCGAGCTGTTCTTCGAGCTGCCAGCGTTCGCCCTTGGGCCCGCGCCCGAACTTGGGCGGGTCGAGCATGATGCCGTCATAGCGGCGCCCGCGGCGCACCTCGCGCGCGGCAAATTTGGCAGCGTCTTCAACCAGCCAGCGGATGGGATTGGCTTCCATGCCTGACAGCGCGGCATTCTCGCGCGCGCCGTCGACCGACTTCTTGGACGCATCGACATGGACAAGGTTGGCGCCGGTCTCGCTCATTTGCAGTGTGCCCACGCCGGTATAGCCGAACAGGTTCATCGCTTCGCTGCCCGGGCCCAGCCGCTCGCGCGCAAAGTCCCACTGCGGCGCCATGTCGGGGAAGAAAGCAAGATGGCGAAAGGGGGTCAGGCTGGCGTTGAATTTAACCGTGCCGCGCGACAGCTCCCAGCTGGCCGGAACATGGCTATGTTCGACCCAGCGTCCGCGCCCGTCTTCGTCGCTCGCCGGCATGAAGGTGGCGTGGGGCGCCCAGTCGTCACTGGCGCGCGGCCACATGGCCTGCGGTTCGGGCCGGACGACCCGGATGTCGCCATAGCGTTCGTATTTCTGACCGTCGCCCGAATCGATCAGCGCCCAATCGTCCCACGGCTCGGCCACTAGGGTAGTAAGCTTATCCATCGGCGCGTTCCTCGCGAATCTTCTTGCGTAGCGCGAGCAGGTAGATGCCGGCTGCCAGAAACGCGAAGATGAACCACTGCACGGCATAGCTGCGATGGTTGTTGCGCACCGCATCGGGGGAAGGCGGCGCGCTGGCCTCGAGGCCGCCCAGCCCTTCGCTCGACACCAGCCGGTAGCCATAGGTGCCGTCGGGGCCGATCACGCCAGAGACGTTGCCGCCCGTCCAATCGCGTCCGGCGTTCGGATCGGTGCTCCACCCCGTTTCGACGGCGAAGTCGTTTGGCCCATTGGTGCAGGTCGCGACGTGGGCGTAACCACTGCGTCCGGCTTCGTTCGCCCCCGCGACATCGCGCCAGCCCTTTACGCGCTCGCAGGTCACAGCTGACCGGCGAAATAGAGGCGGGTCGTCGCTCGCATAGGGGAAGTCCACGGCGGGCCGGTCAGCCGCCGCTTCATATTCGGCGAGGAGTGCCTCTTTCCAGCGCGCGCGGTCCAGCTGCCACACGCCAAGCGCGAAGAGAATCGCGACGGCGATGAATACGACGAGGTGGCTCAGCAGCCTCATGCGGCTCTAGTGGTAAGTCGCGCCCCAGCCGCCCCAGACGTAGATGGTGGCGAAGAGGAACAGCCAGACGACGTCGACAAAGTGCCAGTACCAGGCTGCCGCTTCGAAACCGAAATGCTGCTTGGGGGTGAAGTCACCAGCACGCGCGCGCAGGTAGCATACGATCAGGAAGATGGTGCCCACGATGACGTGGAAACCGTGAAAGCCGGTCGCCATGAAGAAGGTCGACGAATAAATGTTGCCGCCGTCGGCCTTGTCGAAATAGAAGGGCGCGACGCCATATTCATACGCCTGGATCGCGGTGAACACGAGGCCGAGAATGATGGTCAGCAAGAGACCCGTCTTGAAGTCCTTGCGGTTGCCGTGGATCAGCGCGTGGTGCGCCCAGGTGACCGTGGTGCCCGAACATAGCAGGATCAGCGTGTTGAGCAGCGGGTAGCCGAAGGGATTGAGCACTTCCATGCCCGCCGGCGGCCATTCACCGCCGATTGCGTCGACCATCGGCGGGAACAGCGAGGCATTGAAATAGGCCCAGAACCAGGCAACGAAGAACATGACTTCAGACGCTATAAAGAGGATCATGCCGTAACGGTGATGCAGCTGCACCACCGGGGTGTGATCGCCCGAATTGGCTTCCTTGCGAACATCCATCCACCACATCAGCATGGTGAAGAGAACACCGATGAAACCGGCGCCGAAGACGTACTGGCCGTAGGCGCTGTCGTGCATCCAGAAGACCAGGCCGCCAAACATCAGGATCGCGCTGATCGAACCGATAAGCGGCCAGATCGACGGCGGAAGGATGTGATAATCGTGATTGACGGTACCGGCCATGATGTGTCCTCAGGTTTGGGTATGCCGCGCTCTAGCGTGAGGCGGCCTGCTTTTCCAAGGGGAAAAACGTGTAGCTTAGGGTGATTTCGTCGATGTGCGCGGTATCGGGGTCTTCCTTGATCGCCGGATCGACGAAAAAGATGACGGGCATGTCGACGCTCTGGCCTGCTTCAAGCGTTTGTTCGGTGAAGCAGAAACATTCGATCTTGCTGAAATACTGGCCGGCGATGGCGGGCGTGACGTTGAAGGTCGCGGTGCCCGACGTGGGACGGGCGACGAGGCTGGTGGCCTCGTAAGCGACCTGCGTACGCGCGCCCGGCGCGATGCGTACAGTCGTCTGCTTTGGCTTGAAGCGCCACGGCACGCCATTGACGTTGGCATCGAAACGCACGCCGATTTCCCCGGCAACCGCGCCCGGCGCGGTGGCGGCGACTTGCGTGGTGCCGCCAAAGCCGGTGACCTGGCAAAAGACGCGGTAGAGCGGCACGCTGGCAAAGGCGAGGCCGAGCATGCCCAATGCAAACAGCGCCATCTTGAGCGCGGTTTTGGCGTTGGCGTTACCGAGTGCTGCGCTGGTCATCCCCAGATACCCAGCTTGGCAATGGTGATACCGAAGACGAGCGCGACGAAGGCCAGCAGGCCCAGCGCCATGATGCGACTGCGCGCTTTCTGGCGGCGTCGAACTTCGGCTTCGTCGAATGGCGGTTGGTTGGTCATATGCTTTCTCAGGCCAGCGGAACGAGGCGATCGGCGACGAGCGCCGCGTAGAGGACGAACAGATAGAGGATCGAGAAGCCGAACAATTTCTTTTCGGCCTTCATGTCCTTGGGTTCGGTCGTGCGGCTCATCGCCACGCGCAGCGCGAAGTATAGGAAGACGGCATTCAGCGCGACGCTCGTGGCGCCGTAGATCGGCCCGGCGAACCCGAGCGGCCAAGGCGCAATCGCCGCAGCGACCATCGGCAACGTGTAGAGCAGGATGTGGCGGCGCGTCGACGCAATGCCCGCGACCACGGGCAGCATGGGAATATTGGCTTTTTCGTAATCGATCTTCACGAACAGGCTGAGCGCCCAGAAATGCGGCGGCGTCCACAGGAAGATGATGGCGAACAGCAGCGCCGGCATGACGGTGACATCGCCCGTTACCGCGGCCCAGCCGATCAGCGGCGGAAAGGCGCCGGCAGCGCCCCCGATGACAATATTCTGCGCGGTGCGCGGCTTGAGCCACATTGTGTAAACCACCGCATAAAAGAAGATCGAAAAAGCAAGGATCGCGGCAGCAAGCACGTTGGTGGCCACGCCCATCAGGATCACGCTGAAGAAGGACAGCCCGACACCGAAATGCAGCGCGCTCTCGCGGCTTACGCGGCCGCCCGGCAGCGGGCGCGATGCGGTGCGCTTCATCTTGGCGTCGATATCCGCCTCGTACCACTGGTTGAGCGCGCCGGCCGCGCCGGCGCCAACCGCGATGCACAGGATTGCCGTGAAGCCGAGGATCGGGTGGATGCCGCCCGGCGCCGCGATCAGGCCGCAAAGCGCGGTGAAGACGACCAGCGTCATCACGCGCGGCTTGGTCAGCGCGAACAGGTCGCGCCAGTCGCTCGGCATCGCCGGTGTCGGCGCGACGGTCTCGGGGGCGGGAATCAATGTCATTTGCGGCCCCTATAAAGGCAGATTTCATTAAGCAAAAGAGGGGCTTTCGGGCGGGGGCGCTCTCGATTATTCTCAGGTCATGAGTATCACCGTAACCAGCCTCGCTTTGCTCCTCGCCGCCGTGCAGGACGCCCCCGTCGATCCCGCCCATGATGCCGCGCCCGCACCGGTTGTCGAAGAAGTCGCCGAAGACGCTGACGAAGCGCCTGCCGAAGATCTCGTCACCGTGGCCATCGATACCACGATGGGCCGGATCGTGCTCGAGCTGGATCGCGGCCGCGCACCGATCACGACCGCCAATTTCCTGGCCTATGTCGATGACGGCTACATTGAGTTTGCGGAATTCTATCGTGCCATGCCCTTTGGCGACACCGGCCTCGCCCAGTTCGGCGTACGGCGTCTCGACAAGACGCATGATCCCATCGCGCATGAGCCGACCAACGAGACAGGGCTCAAGCATGAGCGCGGCACGATTGCGCTCATCAATGCCGGTCCCGGCACCGGTCGATCCGACTTCTACATCGCGATGGCGCCGATCCCCGGCTTCGATTGCTGTGACAATGGTCCAGGTTTTGCGCCGTTCGGCCGAGTGGTCGAAGGCATGGACGTGGTGGAGGCGATCTATGCCGCGCCGATCGATCCCGACAAAGGCGAGGGCGTGATGAAGGGCCAGATGCTCGCCGACCCGGTCAAGATCACCGGTGCCGAGCGGGTGGACGGCGACTAACGATCGCGTTGCCGCGCTGCCTTCGAAAAGAGCAGCGCGCTGACACCATAGAGCGTGACGAACAGCGCGTTAGCGCCCACCACTTCGACGATCGAATCGATCGGCTGGAGATGCTTGCCGAGCAGGAGGGCGGCGATCGCCATGCCAACCGGGAAAAGCGCGGCCAGCGCCATCACCTTGGCCATTCCGCTCGCCGACAAGCGGGCGACCAGCGCGCCGAGACCGATGATCGGGATGAGCAGGAAATATAGCGCGTTGAACGGGTCGTTTTCCGATCCGACGATACCGACCGCGAGGTTCGACCAGATCATGAAAAGCGTGGCAAAAACAGCGAGCGCAGCGCCAAGGCGGTAGGCGGCATTGTCACTGACCCGGACTAATCCTTCGATCGCCAGTCCGGATCCGACGAGAAGAACGGTCGCGACGATGAAATCTCCGGGCCCCCAATCCACGCCTTCGACTTGCAGACCCATTGCAGCGGCAGGCAGAACCAGCAGCAGCCCAACGGTCGTCCAACCTGCGACACGCAGTTTGCGAAGGGTCGATTGCGAATCAGTCATGATCGTATTCCTCTTTCCGTTGATGCCGCACGACATGCGCGGCCACCGCTCAAAAGGAATGAGCGGAAGGTGAGGAAGTCGTGAAATTCTCTTGAGCAGAGCGTGCGGCCAGAACGATGCCGGACACGATCCCTGCGCCGAACAGCAGACCTTCGCAGCCAGCCACGGCGGCCTGTGCGAGTGGATCAAGACCGTCCGATCCTGAAAAACGGCCAAAAAAGCCAAGTTCGAGCGTAGACCCGTGGAAGCTTCTGGCGAGCGCTGCGAGGCTCGCCGCCATGAGCTTGCCCCCCAACAGTGAAAGAGCGATGCCGGCCAGCGCTCCGCCAAGCGCGCCGCCGAGGACCGGTCGGGGCCAACGCCCCTCGATGCCGCCCGCGTAGCGCGCGCCCAACGCGATTGCCGCTCCCAGCGCGGCACCCTCTAGCCCGCCGGTGAAGTCGGTGTGCGCGCGCCCGACGAAGATTGAGAAGCTGCTGCTCGCAATGCTGTGAAACAATTCGCCGATGATGAAGCCGCCTAGAGCGGCACCGCCGATCGAAAATAGCCAGTCGCGCCGCGCTATCCTGGCGGCTGCGGCCATGCCGAGGCACAAAGCGAGGCTTCCGACAAATGCGATGACCGCAGTCAATAATGTCATGACCAGCAAGATGATGAGCGCCGCATCGTTTCCCATGCCGGCAACCAGCCCATAGACGAGACCGCCTAACGCACCCGCCGCGGTACCCCCCAGTGTTCCGCCGAGCACAAGCCGTGACAGCGATGGCCGAGCCGGCTTCGCGGGATCGGAGCGATCGTTCTCCTGGGCGGAGACATCGGCAATGAAGCGATAGCCCCGTTTGGGCACGGTTTCGATGTAGGTTGGAGAGGTAGCACTGTCGCCGAGCGCGCGGCGCAGATCCTTGATGGCCTGGCTCAGTGCCTCGTCGCCAACGGTAACGCCGCTCCAGGCTTCTTCGAAGAAGCGGTCGCGACTTATTAGGTCGCCCGCGTTGGCTACCAGCAGATGAAGGACGTCGATATATCGTGGGCTGAGATCTACCGACGTTCCACCGCGTTGCAGGCGGCATTGCGCCTTGTCGAAAGTAAAGTCGCCAAATCGGTAGATCGGGTCACGCGCCATGCCGACGACGGTAGCATGAAGGCGCCGCGATTGAAGCGGCGTGTGTTCTAAAAAAATCGCCGCGCCGGCAATAAACCGTGCGGCGATATTGTTTCAATGGCGAGCCAAGCGCCGGACGCTGAAACGGCCTTCCAACTACGTAACTACATAAAATTTACATATAGTGCGTGCAGAACGCCGGGAATGAAAAACAGCAGCGTCAGCACGAGGTTGACGAGGAAGGTCCCACCAATGCCCTTACCGAGCGCGACGCCCAGCGGCGGCAGCAAAATCGATGCGATTGCTAGAATAAGATTACCCATTTTTGTCTCCTTTGGGCAATCAACGGGTCGATGCGCGCGCGAGTTCCGGGCCTTTCGGCGGCGTAACTTTCTGAAATCGACGGTTTTTTAAGCGCTGCAAGATATTGAGTCTGGAAATCGCAACACTTTTGTCATAGAACGGTCACATTATGGCTAGCGTACCAAACCACACCAATCCCGCGTTCGATAACGATATCGACAAGCTTCACGCGCTCACCGACAAGATCGGCAAGCGGGCGCAAAAGGCGATCGATCAAGCAATCAAGGCGCTCCAGACCGGCGATGCGAAGCTGGCCAAGAAAGTCGTCGAGCAGGACGCGCAGATCGACAAGCTCGAACAGAAGATCGACCAGCTCGCGATCCGTACGCTGGCGCTGCGCGCGCCCATGGCGGACGATCTTCGCGACGTCGTTGCCGTACTCAAGATTGCGGCGGTGGTCGAACGTATCGGCGACTATGCCAAGAATGTCGCCAAGCGTATCCCGCAGCTCGAAAAGCGCGAGCCCGAGACGATCGATCCGCTGATCAAGATGGGCAGCCTGGCCGCCGATCTGGTGGCGATGGCGCTCACCGCTTTCAAGAAAGGCGATAGCGAGCTGGCCAGGGAAATCGCCGTCCGCGACGACGATATCGACGATCTCTATTCGAAGATCTTCACCGACTCGCTGGGGGCCATGGCCGCCGATGCCAGCGGGATTGCCGAGCGCGCGCACGCGCTCTTCATCGCCAAGCATCTCGAGCGGATTGGCGATCATGCCACCAATATCGCCGAATTCGTGCATTATGCCGCGACCGGCGAAGCGATGCCCGAACGGACCGACGCCTAGGCGCCGGTCCGCGCCAGACACTCTTTAGAATTCGACCTGCGCGCGGGCGCCGACCACGTCGACCGAATAATCGGCGTCGAGGCCATTCAAGATCGCGGCATCGCTGATGTCGAGGCGCTGATACTGCGCCATTAGCCGGATATAATCCATCGGCGTCCAGATGAGGCTGAGACCGTAGGCATTCTGCGTGCCGCCGACGATGCCGCTATCGGTCAGGTCGAGATGATCGAAGCGCAGGTTCGCCTGGAGCGCGCCCATGCCGCCTTCCCCGACGGGGTTCGCGGGGCGGATGCGATCGAACTTGCCGCCCTTATAGCCGCGACTGTCACCGCCCGTCAGGAAGTAGCCGATCTCGGCATAGCCGCCGAAGAAGGTCGGATCGTCCATGCCGGGGCGGCTGGCGGTCTGCCAGTGCGTCTCACCGGCAAAATGCAGCGGGCCGGCAATGGCCGCCGCTTCCAGCCCGTAGCTCAGCGTATCGGAGGCGGCGAAGCTCCCGGTGTTGACGAAGCGGGTGTCGGTCGTGGCGATGTTGGGGCGCTGGCGATAGCGCACCGACATGTCGTTCTCGTCGAGATCGACCCAGTGGACCGAGCCGCCGAAGTGCAGCTGCGTATCGCCCATCTTGGGAGCGAAGACGATGCGACTGTCGAGGCCCCAATTGTCGGCCTCGTCGCTGGTGAGATTATCGATGCTCGACGAAAACAGCCCGCCCCACACCGTCACGTCACCGACCGAATAATCGGCCGAGGCGCCGACGCGGCGGCTGAAGCCGAAGGCATCGGTAAAGCCCGCGCGCTCGATGAAGCTGATATGGTTGCTCGAGGTCATCTCCTCGAGACCCCAGAAGGCATTGTGCTGGCCAACGGTGAGGCCAAGCGGGCCGTCGCCGTAGGTGATGATCGCATCGGTGATGGCGACGTCGTTGTCCGCGAAATCGACTTCGAACTTGTAGCCGAACCCGCCCGGCATATCGCCCGAGACGCCAAGGCGCGCACGGCGCAGCGTGGTGTTGGTGCCAAGCCCGTCATCGGCGGCCATGATGGCGTCGGGCGCCTGCACGTTGGCAACGTCATACTGGAGACGGCCACGCGGCTTGAAGGTGAAGCCGCCGGCTTCGATTTCGGGGGTCGGCTTCATCGCAATGGCGGGGGTGGTTTCAGCCTGGGCTGCGACCGCAGCCTGGGCTTCGGCAGCGGCGGCGGAAGCGGCCGTAGCATCGGCTTGTGCCGCAGCAGCTTGCTGTGTGCTCGAAGCCTCCGCAGCTTCAAGCTTGGCACGTAGGTCGGTCACTTCGGCTTCGAGCGCATCGAGGCGTTCGATGAGCTTTGCGGCGTCTTCGGGGCTCAACTCCTGCGCATTCGCGGGAGTTGCAAGGCTGATCGCCGCTGCACCGAGCAGCAGCCATGCGGTTTTGGCTGTCGTCATTATCTCTCTTCGTTCGAGTGAGAAGGCTTCCGAATGTTGCGCGTGCTCTAGCGGAACACGGTGACAGTTTTTTTTCACGCCGATGAGGAGCGCATGACGGGATAAATGAGGCCAATCAGACCTCAAATCGCCTTTAACGAATTGGTTTGCAAAATACCCCCGGGGGGTATATACGACTCAGATCAACAGGATGGACGGTGCCATGCAACATTCGGTCCATGACCAGGGGTTCCACGCTGCCCATTCCCATCACGGGTCCGGTGGTCCGGTAAAACTTTCCGCCTTCGCGACTTTGCACTGTCTATTGGGCTGTGTGATCGGCGAAGTCATCGGCTTGGCCATCGGTGTCACGTTCGGGTTGGGCATCTGGCAAACCATCATCCTCGCGACGACGCTGGCTTACATCAGTGGCATGACCCTGGGCCTCGTACCCGTCATGCGAAGCCGGAAGATCGGGATGCTCGCTGCGTTGAAGATCATCTGGCTCGGCGAAGTCATCTCGATCGGGGTCATGGAAATCGTCATGAACTGGGTCGACTATTCGATGGGTGGCATGACGGCCCCCAGCATCTTCAGCTGGATGTTCTGGCGCGCATTCTTCGTGGCAGTCCCCGCGGGCTTCATCGCGGCCTGGCCAGTCAATTACTGGCTGCTGAGCCGCAACGTGAAGAGCGGTCACGGCTGATCGTTCGGCCGCGCACCAAGAAAAAGGCCCCGGCGTTCACACCGGGGCCTTTTCTATTTAAATTCGATATTCTGCCTAGTCGATCTTGGGCAGCGTTTCGAACTGGTGATAGGGCGGCGGGCTCGACAGGGTCCACTCGAGCGTGGTCGCGCCTTCGCCCCATTCGTTGTCCGGCGCCTTCTTGCCCGCTGCGAGTGACCAGAAGACGTTGACGAAGAACACCACCATGCTGGCGGCCATGATCAGGTAGCCGAAGCTCGAAATCTCGTTCCAGTAGGCGAATGCCTCAGGATAATCGGGATAACGACGCGGCATGCCGTCGAGGCCGAGGAAGTGCTGCGGGAAGAAGATGATGTTCACGCCGATGAACATCAGGAAGAAGTGGATCTTCCCGAGAAGCTCGTTGTAGCGCTTACCGCTCATCTTGCCGAACCAGTAATAGAAGCCGGCAAATAGCCCGAAGACCGCGCCGAGGCTGAGCACGTAGTGGAAGTGCGCGACGACGTAGTAGGTGTCGTGCATGTAGTTATCGACACCGCCGTTCGCGAGCACGACGCCGGTGACGCCGCCCACGGTGAACAGGAAGATGAAGCCGATCGCCCAGAGCATCGGCGTCTGGAAGCTGATCGAGCCGCCCCACATCGTGGCGATCCACGAAAAGATCTTCACGCCGGTGGGAACCGCAATGATCATCGTCGCCGCGGTGAAGTACATCTTCATGTCGACGCTCATGCCGACGGTGAACATGTGGTGCGCCCAAACGACGAAGCCGACCACGCCAATCGCGACCATGGCGTAGGCCATGCCGAGATAGCCAAAGACGGGCTTGCGGCTGAAGGTGGCGATGATCTGGCTGATGATGCCGAAGGCGGGCAGGATCATGATGTAGACTTCGGGGTGGCCAAAGAACCAGAACAGGTGCTGGTAGAGCACCGGATCGCCGCCCACGGCAGCATCGAAGAAGCCGGTGCCGAAGTTGCGGTCGGTCAGCAGCATCGTGATGGCGCCGGCCAGCACGGGAAGCGCCAGCAGCAGCAGGAAGGCGGTGACCAGCACCGACCATACGAACAGCGGCATCTTGTGCAGGGTCATCCCCGGCGCGCGCATGTTGAAGATCGTGGTGATGAAGTTGATCGCACCCAGGATCGAGGCCGCACCGGCAAGGTGCAGCGAGAAGATCGCGAAGTCGACCGCGGGGCCGACATGCCCGGCGGTGGCGAGCGGCGGATAGACCGTCCAGCCCGTCCCGGCACCCGTACCCGGGCCACCCGGCACGAAGGCCGAGGCGAGGAGCATGATGAACGCGGCGACGGTCAGCCAGAAGCTGATATTGTTCATCCGCGGGAACGCCATGTCGGGCGCGCCGATCATCAGCGGCACGAACCAGTTGCCGAAACCGCCGATCAGCGCGGGCATGACCATAAAGAAGACCATGATGAGGCCGTGCGCCGTGATCAGCACGTTCCAGTGGTGGAGCGCTTCATCGAAGCTGGCTTCTACGCCGGCACCGATCGGCCAGGCACCCGTCAGATACTGGATGCCGGGTTCGGCCAGTTCGAGGCGCATGAAGCCCGAAATCGCACCGCCGATAACCCCCGCGAAAATCGCGAAGATCAGATAGAGCGTGCCGATATCCTTGTGATTGGTCGACATGAACCAGCGGGCGAAAAAGCCCGGCTTGTGATCCGCATCGTGATGCGTGTCATGCGCTTCGGCGCTTTCGAGCGGGAGCGTATCTGCGGTGGTCGTATTCATCTTTTCTCTTCCGCTTAGGCCGTTGCGTCGGCGGTTTCGGCGGCTTCGTCGGCCGCGTCATTGTCGTTGGCTGGTCCGGCGGTCTCCGCTGCGGGATCGCCGCCGCGAACAGTGCCTTCCATGATACCGCCGCGCAGGCGGATCCACTCTTCGTAGCGCTCCTGGCTCACCACTTCGATGGCGATCGGCATGTAGGCGTGGCGCGAACCGCAAAGTTCGGAGCACTGCCCGAAATAGACGCCTTCTTCCTCGACCTTCACCCAGGTCTCGTTGAGGCGACCGGGGACCGCGTCCATCTTGGTCCAGAAGGCCGGGATGGCGAAGCTGTGGAGCACGTCCGAGGCGGTGACGATGAACTTCACCGTCTTGCCGACGGGAATGACGACGCGTTCGTCGACCGCGAGCAACGCGGGGCCATCGGCATCGGTGCGATAGCGTGCGCCTTCGGGGAGCGTCGGGTCGTCCTGCTCCTTGAGCATGTTCGAAATGATTTCGACGCCATTATCAGGATATTCGTAGCTCCAGTACCACTGGTGGCCGGTGACCTTGATCGTCACATCGGCGGGCGGCGGGCTGTACTGGGCGCGGATCAGGCCGATCGACGGCACGGCGATGATCACCAGCGCGATGACCGGAAGGATGGTCCACGCCACTTCAAGCGCAACGTTATGCGTGGTGCGCGACGGTTCCGGGTTGGCACCGCGACGATAGCGGAACATCGCCCAGATCAGCAGCACCAGCACGAACACGCTGATGAGCGTGATCAGCGGCATCAGCCAGATGTCGTGGAAGTCCGCCGCGCGCTGGCCGATTTCGGTATACTGATCCTGGAGACCCATGCGACCATCGGGCAGGCCCTTGCTGCCTTCGGGAACGGCATAATCGAAGGGGCGGACGACTTCCTGCGCGGTTGCAGCGTCGGCCGCGCCTTCGCCGTTCGCATCGACATCGACCGTGCTGTCGATGGCTGCGGCGTCATCGGTGGCCACGGGTGCCGGTGCTGCGGCGGGGGCGACGCCGGCAAGGCCGATAGCGGCGAGGCAGGCAATCAACCAGTGTTTGATGGTCATGATAGCTCCAGATGGTCTAGGCACGCGGTGACTCGTGCCCTGCGAATTGGGCGCCTTATAGGCAGGAGGGTGCAAAGGCTCAAGCCGTGATCCAAAGCCCATATTGCGCTTGGTTGCGGGGCCAGCCACATCGCTCTAATGCAGGCGCGTCATTGCCATGGAGATGCGGGTGCAGGAATCACAGATTTTGGCGGAATTCCAGGACGCAGGGGCGCTGCTCGAAGGCCATTTCATCCTGTCGTCCGGGCGCAGGAGCCCGCGCTATCTGCAGTGCGCCCGAGTCCTGATGAACCCCAAGCGCGCCAGTCGGCTGGCCGAGGCGCTTGCCGCCAAGCTGCCGGACGATGTGCGCGGCGCCATCGATGTCGTCGTGTCGCCGGCGATGGGCGGGGTCATCATCGGCCACGAAATGGGCCGCGCATTGGGCAAGGACGCGATGTTCCTCGAACGTCCCGACGGCGTGTTCCATTTCCGCCGCGGTTTCGCGTTGGAAGCCGGAGCAAAGGTGCTGATGGTCGAGGACGTCGTCACCACCGGGCTGTCGAGCCGCGAGGCCATCGCCGCCGTCGGCGAAGCGGGCGGCGAAGTCATCGCGGAAGCATCGTTGGTCGACCGGTCGGGCGGCTCGGTCGATCTGGGCGTGCCCTTCTACCCGCTGATTGCTTTGGACGTACCCAGCTATGCATCCGACAACCTTCCGCCTGAACTCGAAGCGATCCCTGCAGTGAAACCCGGGAGCCGCGCCTAGTGCTGCGCCTCGGCGTCAATATCGATCATGTCGCGACAGTGCGGAATGCACGCGGCGGCGATCACCCCGATCCCGTGCGCGCGGCCGAGATCGTCGCCAGTGTTGGCGGCGACGGCATCACCGCGCACCTGCGCGAGGATCGCCGCCATATCCGCGACGAGGACCTGCGCCGCATCCAGGACGCCACCGACCTGCCATTGAACCTTGAAATGGCGGCGACCGAGGAAATGCTCGAGATCGCGCTTCGTCATCAGCCGCACGCCGCCTGCATTGTGCCCGAAAAGCGCGAGGAGCGGACTACCGAGGGCGGGCTCGATGCGGCGGGCCAGCACAACCATCTCGCGCCCTTCGTGTCGCGATTGAATGATGCGGGCATCCGCGTCAGCCTGTTCATCGAAGCCAGCGAACGCCAGCTCGATGCCGCGCTCCGTCTCGGTGCCCCGGTGGTCGAGTTCCACACGGGTGAATATGCGCACGCCTTCCTCGACGGTGACAGCGACAAGCTGGCGGCCGAGCTGAAGCGCATTACCGATATGGCAGCGTTGGCGGCCAAGAACGGGATCGAACCCCATGCCGGGCACGGTCTTACTTACGAGAACGTGCAGCCCATCGCCGCCATCCCGCAGATCGCCGAACTTAATATCGGCCACTATCTCGTCGGCGAAGCGATCTTCGTCGGACTCGAGGAAAGCGTGCGCAAAATGCGGATGCTGATGGATGAGGCGCGCGGATGACCTTCGCACGCATTCTCTCGACTATCGGAATCTTGGCAGGGATGGCTTGGATCGGCCTCTTTTTCATGGCGACATCAATTGGTGCCAAGGCAACTACCACGGAAGAATATTTGGCGATCATGTGGCCCGGTTTGGTTGCAATTGCCGCGGGTTTCATCGCGCAGTGGCTCGCGTCTTCACAGCCGGGAATCGCGATCGTGTTCGGGTGGGTGTCTGCCCTCGTTGCACCGATTGGCCTCAAGGTGGTCCTGTGATCGTCGGTCTCGGCTCGGACCTCTGTAATATCGAGCGGATCCAGAAGTCGCTCGATCGCTTTGGCGACCGCTTTCTCCAGCGCAGCTTCACCGCGGTCGAACGCGCCAAGGCCAAGCGTCGCCCGTTCACTGCCGCCGGTACGCTAGCCAAGCGCTTTGCCGCCAAGGAAGCCTTCTCCAAGGCCGTGCGCACGGGCTTCAAACGCGGCGTCTACATGAAAGACATCGGCGTGGTAAACGCACCATCGGGCGCACCGACGCTTCATCTCACCGGCGGCGCGAAGGAACGGCTTGACGCGATGACGCCTGAGGGCCACGCGATGCACGTTCATCTCACCCTAACCGACGACCACCCATGGGCGCAGGCCTTCGTCATCCTCGAGGCCCGCCCGCTGGACTAAAGAAATGGCATCCAAGAAATCTTTCGACATTGGCGGCTTTGGCCGCGCCGTATGGGCCGAGATCAAGGGCCTGACCATCGTACTGCTGGTGGTGCTGCTGGTGCACAGCTTCGTGGCCAAGCCCTTCTACATTCCCTCTGAATCGATGATGCCCGCGATGCTTACTGGCGACCGGCTGGTGGTGAGCAAATATCCCTATGGCTACAGCTTCGTCTCGCCGACGATCCCTGACCCGATCGGCATCGCCAAGGCCATCGTGCCGGGCGGCGATCCTGGCCGTTGGACGGTCACGCTGCCGCCGATGGAAGGCCGCCTATTCGGCAGCATGCCGCAGCGCGGTGATATTGTCATCGTTACCCCGCCGGGGAAGAATGAAGACTATATCAAGCGCGTTATCGGCCTGCCCGGCGAAACGATCGAGCTGGTCGACGGCACGGTCATGATCGACGGCACCCCTGTCGCGCGCGAAGTCGTCGACAATGCGCGCATTCCCGTCGACCCCAATTCGCCCTGCGGTCGTAGCCGCGGCGGCGCGCCCGTTGATCTCGCGCTCGTCCAGCAGATCGAGGCGGGTGACGACGGACGACTTTATTGCTCGCTGCCCATCGTGCGCGAGACGCTGCCCAACGGCGTCTCCTATGACACGGTCGATCTTGGCCGGTTCGAAGGCGACGACTATGGGCCGCTCACCATCCCTGACGATCATGTCTTCCTGATGGGCGACAATCGCGATCGCTCCAGCGACAGCCGCGTCTCGCTCGAGGAGCGCGGCCTTGGCGGCGCGGTGCCGGTCGAGAATATCGGCGGCCGCGCCGAATTCATCACCTTCTCGCTCGACGGTACGACCGCCTGGAATCCCGCGACCTGGCTGTCATCGTTCCGCGAAGGACGTGGCTGGACTAGCCTTCGTGGCTCGACCGGCGCTACTGGAGATGAATGACCTATAACCCCGAAGACCAGGGTCCCGGCCCCACCGACATTCGTGATCCGATAGTCGTGCGGGAGGCCAAGAAGGCCGCGGTCTGGATCGGGATGGCATTGCTTGCAGCGGGTGTCGTCGTGCTTGCCGCACCCCTGCTGGTCATCGTGGGCGCCATGGTTCTGGCGGTTATTCTCGATGGCGGCGCGCGTTTGCTGGGCCGCGTCCTACCCATCCCGCGCGGCTTTCGCCTACTGATCGTCATCCTTGCCGGGCTGGCCTTCGTTGGCTGGACCGCATGGTATTCGGGCGTGATGCTGGCGGGTCAATTCGTCATCCTGCAAGACGTGGTCATCGCGCAGCTCGACCGATTGGCGGCGTGGGCGACGGCCCACGATGCAGTGCCCGACTTCAGCATGGAGGATATCAGCGGACGGCTGTTCGATAGCGTGGGGCGGGTGACGAGCGTATTGAGCAGCGCGCTGGGCGCCATCGCAGGCGGCTTGCTTATCCTTGTCATCGGTATTTTCATCGCCGCCGAACCCCGCCTCTATGATCGCGGAGTGGCGTGGATGCTGCCGACCACCCATCGCCACAC
Source organism: Sphingomicrobium marinum (assembly GCF_026157105.1). GTDB lineage: Bacteria > Pseudomonadota > Alphaproteobacteria > Sphingomonadales > Sphingomonadaceae > Sphingomicrobium > Sphingomicrobium marinum. The sequence continues at coordinate 37,586 of NZ_JANPVQ010000001.1, read as the reverse complement.
GTTCTACGAAGTCAGCGACAAGGTGGCCTATACGCTTCGTCGCCTGTTGTTCGGCCGCATCGTCGGCATGCTGGTCGAAGGCATCTTCACCTACATCATGCTGACGCTGGTCGCCTCCATGATCGGCATCGGCGCTCTTCCCCTGGCGGCGGTATTGGCGCTGCTCACCGGGCTGCTTGCCTTCATTCCCAATGTGGGCGCGGTGGTCTCGGGCATCCTGATGGTCGCGGTCGGCTTTTCGGTGTCCACCGAAGCGGGTCTCTATTGCATCTTCGTCTATTTCTTCGTGCAGAATTTCGACGGCTATGTGGTGATCCCGTACATCGCGCGAAAGACGGTCGACCTGGCACCGGCGCTGGTGCTGGCGGCGCAATTGATCTTTGGCACCTTGTTCGGTTTCCTCGGCCTGCTGCTGGCAGATCCGATCATCGCCGCAATCAAGGCGACGCTCGAAGAAATCAGCAAGGTCAAAGAAGAAGGGGCGCCCGAAGCGCCCCCTGCATCCGAATAAAGTTTATTCGCCCGGCGGGGGCGGCAGCTCGGCGCCTTCGGGAAGACCCTGCTGTTCCTGTTGCATCTGCTGCATCTGCTGGAGCTGACGCATCACGTCGCGCTCGATGCGTTCGACCGTGACGGTGAAGTAGAGATCCTCGTTGGGTTCGAATGGCGAGCCCGCAGGCGGTTCTTCGCCATATGCCTGTTCGCCCGGGATGGCGATTTCGTAGGTACCACCTTCGCGCATCTGCAGCAGCGCGTCGCGGAAACCCGGAATGACGCGCGTCGGCATCATCGGTACCGCGCTGCCATCCGATGTATCGAACACCGCGCCATCCTTGGTGCGACCTTCGTAGATGACCATCGCGCCGTCTTCGAGGCGGATCGGCTCGCCCGTGCCCTCGGTCACGACCTCGACGCCAAGCTCTTCGAGCTTTTCGAGCGGCTTGGTGCCGGCATAGGCCAGCGCGACTCCGGCGCCGACCAGCAGGAATATCGCCAGCCACAGCTTAATGAGCGAACCCTTCTTGATCGGGCGAAGCGGTACCTGGGTGGCCGACATCAGCGCATCCTGATTTGAGAAAGTAAGAGGGGGCCCTAGCGGCCGCCTTCGCGCTCCATGCGCTTGCGCTCGAGCTTGCGCGCCCGGCGGATCGCGGCGGCACGTTCGCGCGCGCGCTTTTCCGACGGCTTTTCGTAGTGGCGGCGAAGCTTCATCTCACGATAGACGCCTTCACGCTGCAGCTTTTTCTTCAAGGCGCGCAGCGCCTGGTCGACATTATTATCGCGAACGATGATCTGCATAAGCTTGGTTCAACTCCAATTCGATTTGAGGCACGACAAGCGGCCCTTATAGCAAAAATAGCAAAGCCGGGCGAATCTCCGTCACCCGGCGTATCGGCGGCCCTCTAGCAGCGGGCGCAACCCAATACAAGAGCCGTCGCTATAGTCCGGGCGCGATGAACCGAGGCGTGGCAGCGGCAACCCGCAATAATATCCATCCCGCGTTAACCTCTTGAATGGTAAAGAGTTATTGAACCGTGGGAGGGGTAAAGAGTGACAATCGGACGACGTGAGTTTTTGATAAAGGGTGCTGCCGCTGCCGTCGGTGCGGCCTTTGCCGGACCGAGTCTGGCCAATCCCAACAACTTCACCTTCCGTGTCCCGCCCGCTCAACCGGTGCCCGCCCAAGTGCGGCAGACGCTGAATGCCGCGCCTGCCGGCGTCGACCCGGCGCTATTCGGGCGCGCCAAGGCCGCGCTGGATCAGCACGCCAATTCGATCAGGCACCGCGACTGGATCGGCATCGTCGACTTCAACCGGCATTCGGGGGAAGAGCGCTGCCAGCTGGTCCACCTGCCGTCGGGCACGGTGGAAAGCTTCCGCACCACGCATGGCCGCGGGTCCGATCGCAATCACAACGGCTATCTCGACAATTTCTCGAACCGCCCCGGCAGCCTTGCCACGTCCAACGGTGCCTACGTCATCGCCAACCAGTATCACGGCAAGTACGGGCTGTCGCAGCGCATGCACGGCCTCGACTGGTCGAACAGCAACGCGCACGCGCGCGCCATCGTCATGCACCACGCCTGGTATGCCGAACCCGAAGTGGTCGCGCAGCAGGGCAAGATGGGCCGCTCGGAGGGCTGCTTTGCCTTCTCCAAGCGCGATCACTGGCATGTGATGAACCGCCTTTCCGACGGTCACCTTCTCTACGCCGACAAGCGCGCCTAACTTGCCTCGGCGACCTGCGCGTCTTCTGCCGATGACGGCTGCCACTCGTTGAGCGCCTCGGCGACCGGCTTGTCGCGGCCGTAAATGTCCTCATAGTCGATCACGCTGCCATCGCCGCGCGCGGCGAGCGTGAAGTAGGCGATGAAGACCGGCAGGCTGTTGGCAAACTTGGCGCCGGTATTCTTGCCCGAATTGACGATCTCGAGCGTCTTTTCCTCGCTCCAGTCATTACCATCCATCTTGAGCAGCATGTTGGCCAGGCCGAGGATATTCTCGGTCCGGATGCAGCCATGGCTGCGGGCGCGTTCCTCTGCATTGAACAGGCCGCGCGCATTGGTGTCGTGTAGGTAGATGAGGTGCGGGTTGTACATCACAAACTTGATGCGTCCCAACGAGTTGTTGGGTCCAGGCGGTTGGCGATAGCGGACGATGTTGCCGTCATCGTCGCGGATCGCTTCGTAGCCAGCCTTGCCGCGAACCTCGGGTTCGATCGACTTGGGCACGTTCCAATAAGGGTTGAAGATCACGCCCGTGGCTTCGGCCATCAGCTGCGGCGTCGGCGTCCTGACAGCACCGGCGACCGCGCGATGGCGCGAGATCGTCTCGCCGTTTTCGACCAGCGCGGCGGTGTAGGCCGGCACATTGACGATGATGTAGCGATCACCCAGATCGCGCGGCAGCCAGCGCCAGCGATCAAGGTTCAGGCGGATCTTGGCGATCCCCTCGGCGTCTGCCGGGTCGGCGACTGCCAGCGCATTTTTTAGCGCCGCATATTGCGGATGCTCGGGCAGAAGCTTGTCGAGCGATTCTTTCAGCTTGCCTTCGTACAGCGCCCATTCGAGCAGCGCGCGCTGGCGCTCTTCGGACAGGTCGGCATCCTTGATGTGCCAGTCGACGCGCGCTTCGTGATCGACCTGGCCAAGCGCGAGGTGCGCGGAAAGCTTGTTGAAACTGTCGGTGGCGGTGGTCGCCAGCGCGCTCATGTCGCCAGCTACGATGGCGGCGCGTAGGCCTTCGGGATTGTAATCGGCGGGAACGAGACCCTCCGCCGCGACGGCTTCGATATAGTCGAGCAGGACCTCGGCATTGGCGACCGTCCAGAACGGGGCGGCATCGATCGGCTGGTCGAAGGCCTCGTCCAGCTTGTCGGCCATTTCGGGATCGGGCTCTTCGGCGACGAGAATGCGCTTGGCGCCGGGCGCCTCTTGCGGCGCGATGCCGGCTTCCGGTGCGTCGCCGACGACAGGTGCTTCTTGTGGCTGCGCGAATGCCGCGCTCGCCAAGAGCGAGCCTGCCAGAAATAGTGCCTTCTTCACCAAATTATCCCTCCTTCGAACCGGCAGATCCGGTTCCCAAGACCGTCCCCCTTTAGCGTCATGATCCAATATAGACGCTGAACAGCCCGAGGAAAGCGCCCTTAAGGCTGCGCAAACCATTCTTTAAGCAACTGTGATCTAAAGGAAACGTGGGGTTGCCCTTGAGGAGAGTATTGTGGGTGAGAATTCTAGCCTGACCGCCGGCATCGTGCCGCGCGCGGTAAAGCGCATGATCGACGAACGCGGCGAAGAGCGTTTCAATGCGCAGTCGCAGACCGCGGTGCTTGGCTTTCGTGGTGACGCCCACGTCGTCCGCCTCGTCAACCTGTCCGATTCAGGAGCCATGGTGATTTTTGCGGAAACACCCCATATAGGAGAGACCGTGACGCTCCAGCTCCTCGATCGCGGGGAGGTCAAAGCGGTCGTTCGCTGGGTACGTGAAGGCCGCATCGGAATCAATTTCGTCGCCTGACTGGACAGGACGGCGAAGGAGTGAACCAAAGTGGCAATCAAGGCGCGTATCGCCGAACAGACGGGCGAGGAACGTCGCGAAAGCGAGCGGCAGGATGTCGCACTCGACGCACAAGTGCGCGAGATGGGCGCCGAGGGGTGCGAAGCGCGGATCGTCAACATTTCCGAAAATGGTTTCATGGCCGAAGTAACCGGCATCGAGTTCGAAGTCGGCAGCCGTATCTGGCTGCTATTGCCCGATCGCGAGCGGGCGTCGGCGCTGGTGCGTTGGACGGCGGGCGACAAGCTTGGCGCCCAGTTCGCCGAACCGATCGACACGGCCCAGATTACGGGACGCTAATCAGCCTCTAACGCTTCGATAACGGTGGGCAGGCTGCCGCCGACCATCAGCTTGATACCTTTGAAAGTGGGATGGATACCATCGCGCTGGATCGTGCCATCGACCCCTTCGAGTCCCTCGAGGAAGAAGGGGTAGAGCGGCACGTCGTATTGCGTCGCCAGATCGGTGTAGATGGCCTCGAAAGCTTCGACATAAGCGGGGTCGTAGTTGCGCGGCGCGCGCATGCCGAGCAGGACGACGTCGATCCCGCGCGATTGCACTTCACCGATCATCCATTGGAGGTTTTCGCGCGTCACAGCCGGGTCGATGGCCCGCAGCACGTCGTTGCCGCCAAGTTCGAGCAGCAAGAGGTCGGGCGTCTGCTCGAGCCCGTCGAGAACAAATGCGAGCCGTTGGCGACCGCCGCTGGTGGTGTCGCCCGATACGCCGGCATCCACGACCGTCGCGGCAATGCCTTCGCGGCGCAGCGCATCTTCAAGCTGCGGTGCGTAGCCGAGCCCTTCGGGCAGGTTGTACCCGGCGGTCAAACTGTCTCCAAAAGCGACGATCACGGGCCGTTCGTCGGATGCCAAGGCGGGGCTGGTCGAAACGAGGGCGATAAGCAGGTAAATGCGGGTCATGAAGCTCATGGAACCAATGGTGAGGGCCAATCGCTCCCGCCTCAAGCATAATCTCAAGAGAATTTCATGGCATTGATCGATCTGACGGATATCCGCCTGACACTGGGTCAGGGGGCTGCGCGCACCGAGATATTGAAGGGCGTGGATCTCAAGGTCATGCCGGGCGAAACCGTTGCCATCCTTGGGCCTTCGGGTTCGGGCAAGTCGTCGCTGATGGCGGTCGCCTCGGGGCTCGAGCGTGCAACGGGCGGCAAGGCGCTGCTGCTCGATGAGGATATTGGCGGCATGAGCGAAGATGCGCTGGCCCGCCTGCGCGGGCGCGGCATCGGCATCATCCTCCAGAACTTCCAATTGTTGCCCACGATGACGGCGCACGAAAATGTCGCCGTCCCGCTGGAGCTTGCCGGAATTGCCGATGCGCGCACCAAGGCAGCGCTCGAACTGCAACGCGTCGGGCTTGGCGACCGGCTGGGCCATTATCCTGCGCAATTGTCAGGCGGCGAACAGCAACGCGTCGCGATCGCGCGCGCCACCGCGCCGCAGCCGCATCTGCTGCTGGCCGACGAACCCACCGGGAACCTCGATGCCGCGACCGGTGCAGGTATCATCGACCTGCTGTTCGAACGTGCGCAAGCAGCGGGCGCCGGCCTCATCGTCATCACCCACGACCCGGCACTGGCCAAGCGCGCAAGCCGCACCCTCCATATGCGCGACGGGCTTCTCGCAGCGTGACGTCCTGCACGCTTGCCAAGCGCGACTTGCGCGGTGGTCTCGGCGGGCTCGGCCTGTTGTGGCTGTGCCTGATGTTGTCGGTCGCAGGGTTGGCCGGCGTGCTCAGCCTTGTCGCCTCGCTCGACAAGGCCATTGCCGATAATGGTCGCGCCTTGCTCGGCGGCGACCTCGAACTGCAAGTCGCTAGCCGCAGCGCGAGTGAAGACGAGCTGGCGCTGATGCGCGAATATGGCGAGGTCACGCATGTCGTCGAAACGCGCGCGATGCTGGTCGCCGGACCGGCCAAGATCAGTCTCGTCGAACTGAAGGCCGTCGAGGACAATTATCCGCTAGCCGGCCCGCTCGAATTCGAAGGCGACCGCCCCGGCGAAGGCGAGGTCGGTATCGACCGCGCGCTCGCTGACGATCTCGGGCTAGACATTGGCGATAGCGTGCGATTGGGTTTTGCCGACCTGATCGTCTCGGGGATCGTCAGCGACCGCGCCCAGGGCGGGGGTTTCAATTTCGCCCCGGTCGTCTTCATCGACCAGGCAAGCCTGCCTGCAACACAGCTCACGCAGCCCGGCAGTCTGTACAGCAACGAATATCTGCTGCTGCTCGATGACGAGGATGCCGATCCATCGGTCGCGGGCACCCGGTTCACGACCGAATTTAGCGAAGGAAGCTGGGAATCGACGACGCGCGACGAGGCCGCGGGCGGCACGCAGCGCTTTGTCGCACGCACCGGCGACATGCTGTTGCTGATCGCTTTTTCGGCGCTCGGGATCGGGGCGCTCGGCATTGCCAGCGCGGCCAGGGCCTTTGCCGCAAGCCGACGCGCCACCGTGGCTCAGCTCAAGCTGGTCGGCGGCACGCGCGCGACGATCGGGCTCATGCTGGCGATAGAGATCATTGTCGTGGTCGCCGCGGCGTTGGTCATCGGCCTCACGCTGGGCGCTTTGGTGCCGTTGCTTGTCGGCCAATTCGTTGGCGATCGGTTGCCCATCGCGCCCGATCCAGGGCCGCACTGGGCCGCGCTTGCGCAGGCCAGCCTCGTCGGCATTCTCGTGACACTTGCGGCCGCCTGGTCGCCCGTTGCCAGCGCTCTTGGCGCGCGGCCCGCGGCGCTGCTTCGCGGTAGCCTTGAAGAACAATCCGGAAGGCGCAGCTGGCTAGTGCCGATCCTTGCCGGCGGCGCGGCCATGGCGCTGGCCATCTTTTCGGCGAGCAACGCGGAACTGGCCGCCATCGCGGCAGGCGGGTTCATCGTGCTTGGCCTATTGTTCGCGGGCGCAGGCTGGTTGATCCGCCTGCTCGCAAGACGTCTGAAGCATCGCGGCGGTCCAGTATTCCGGCTCGGCATCGCGGCGCTCGATCGACCGGGCAACGCCACCGTGCGGCTTAGCGTCGCGCTGGGCCTTGGACTTAGCCTGCTGGTGGCGCTTGCTGCTATCGGGCAAAGCCTCCTCAACCAGCTCGACCGATCCATCCCCGAACGCGCTCCGGCCTTCTTCCACCTCGATATCCCGGGGGATCGCGAGGATGAATTCCGTGCCATTGCCGCGGAACATCTGGAGACGCCCGACCTCAATCTCGTCCCCAACCTGCGCGGCAGCGTGACGGTCGTGGACGGCGTAGCCGTTGCCGACATGGAGGAAATCCCCGAAGGCGCGTGGATCCTCAACGGCGACCGCGGGCTGACCTTCCTTGGCGAATTGCCCGACGGCAACGAAATCGTCGAAGGCGAATGGTGGGGTCCCGATTATGTTGGGCCTCCGCTGGTCAGCGTCGATGCCGAAGCGGCGCGCGCGCTCGGCCTGTCGCCGGGCGATACGATCACGGTTTCGATCCTGGGCCGTCCCATTACGGCAGAGGTCGCCTCGCTGCGCGAAATCGACTGGAGCAATTTTGGCGTGAATTTCGCGCTAGTCTTTTCCCCCGGGACCTTCGAGGGCGCGCCCTACACGTTGCTTGGAACCTCGGGCAGCGCGGACGAAACCGACACGCAAGCGTTCGAACAGGCGCTTGTCGCCGCGATGCCGCAGGTCAGTACCATCAGCGTTGCGGATGCCCTCGATCAGGGGCGCGAGATCCTCGAAGGGCTGGACGCCGCGATCCGCATCGCGCTCGGCCTTGCCATCACGATCGGGGTTGCCGTGCTGGCGGGTTCGGTCGTCGCGACTCGGGCGGCGCGGACCCGCGATCTCGTGTTGCTGCGGTTGGTCGGCGGCCAGCAACGCCAGCTGGTGTGGACCCAATTGATCGAATTCTTCACGCTTTCCGGTCTGATTGCGGCGGGCGCGACATTGGTCGGGATCATCGCTGCGAAGTGGATGATCGACGGGCGTTTCGAATTCGAATTTGTCCCCGATTGGCCCGTAATTCTGGCGATTCCGCCGATCGCGGTGTTGCTTGCCGTGGGCGCTGCCCTGATCGCGGCGCGGCCTGCCTTGACCGCGCGCCCGGCGCGCGCATTGCGCGGCCGCTAGGCGAACTTTCCCCAAAGCGTCTCCTTTTCGGACGCAACATATGTTAAGGCAACTTAATGCTTATTTAAGTGTTAATGGGAGGTGGAAAGGACGGATTGTTACGATGACCCATGTACCAACCCTGGCCGAACTCAAGATGGCGCATGACCCGATGGGTCGCGGCTATCACGCGGTTTACCGCGAAAATGAGGTGAACCATTGCCCGGGCTGTGGCCGAACGCATTGGCTGGTGGGTCGTTTGTCCGCTGAATGCGCTTTTTGCTCGACCGCGCTACCGCTTGCCGAAGCCGTCGTAACGCTGGCAAAGCTGCCGCCGGTCATCACCCATCGCAATTGCGACAGCAAGGACGCCTGGGCGGCCTAATCCTCGACCCGGCGGATCGGCACCGGCGCATGGCATAAGGCCATGCCGCCAGCCGATACCTCGTAGAAATCGTCGTAGCGATTGGCCCAGCGGTCAATATAGGCCGCAAAAGCCTCGCTCTTTTCCGACAGATATTCGAACCGCGGGCGAACCTCTTCGGGCATCGCCGATGCAATCGTATAAGACACGATCGGGGTCGCGGACTGTTCTTGCGCGTACATGCCAAGCGGTCCGTCGGTACCGCGCTCCAGGCTGGAAAGATGTTCGATGCCTTCGATCGCGCGCCCGACTATCGCGATGTTGCGATCAAGGTGACGCGGCGCCTGGCCGATGATCACATATAGTTCGGTGCTGTCGCCGGTGCTTGGGGATAGTTCGCGCCCGACGCCCAGCGTGCCGTAGCAATGCGTCAGGCTCGCCGTCCCGTCGTCATACAACGCGACTGGCCATCCGCCAGAAAACCCGGCCATCAGCGAATACGGGTCGGGATAGCCCAGCCGCTTCATATCGAGCCCTTCGCCCGCGAACACATATTCGGCATCAGGCTGGGCGATGACGCCGTCGGGCAGGTCGCGCTCGATATCCCGCAGGCCGAACTGCGCGACGAAATTGTCCTGTACCCGGTACACGCTGGCGCCATCCCAATAGTCGCTGGCCGCTAGCGCGCGGATGTTCTGGACATGCTGCGGCGCTGCATGCGGGGCGAGCTGGAAATAGACTGTGCGATCGCCCGCCAGCTCGAGCACAAGGATGTCATCGGCCGGAATTTCGACCCATGCTTCGGCCGGCGCCGCAGCCACGATCTGGCTCGGCGAAATCTTTTCGCGATCCTGTGCCGGCGCGGTGGCGGCGATTGCCAGCAAAGGCAAGGCGGTGAGAGTGAGAATACGCATGAACGGGCTCCCGTAAGATCGGCCCGGATCCTTGCCGCATGCGCGCCGAAGCGCAACCTTTGCGTAGGCGTGCGCATTGGTTCATGGTATCAAGTGACATTGTATCAAAGGAGAGAGCCAATGTTTCGCATTGCCCTGTTGACCGTGCCTCTCATGCTCGCCGCCTGCGGCGATACATCGCCGCCCGCCGAGAACGAAACCATTCAGACACGCGGTGAAAACCAGGACGCGCTGTTCGAACTTTCCGACATGAACCGCGACATCGCCATGCGACGCGCCATCACCGGGGCGGGCTATCCGTGTGATCGGGTAACCGGGTCGGGCTATGCCGCGCCGTACGAGAATATGGAGATGTGGGTCGCCACTTGTGACGATGATCGCGAATGGGCGGTATTCATCGGCGCCGATGACACGGCGCAGGTTCGCTACTGCGACGATGTCGAAGCGATCGACCTGCCGCGCTGCGATATTACGCGTCTAGGGACAGGCATTTACGCGTCCGATAGCGCCAGTGTGGGGGAAGAGGGCTAGCCCTCGTCGTCACATTTGCGGGTGATCTTGAGTTCGCCCGAGGCGCTCATTTCCTTGATCTCGACGCATTTGCCGTCGCGTTTTTCCTCGCGCCAGCTGCCGTCGGGGTTCACCGTGCGCTTGGCCTTGGGAACGCGCTTGCCATCGACAATCTCGTAATCCCAGTTCTTTGGCGTGCGCGGGCGATCCTGCGACGCCGCAAATGCGGGCCACACGAGCGCGATGCCGGCGATGATCGCCACGGGAATCATCTTGTTCATGCCGCGAATATAACAAATTTCCGCATGAACCGCGGCTGAAAAACGCTCAGGCTTCCGGTTCAGGGCTGCGCGCCAATTCGATGTGGCGCGCGGCCTCGTCCGCGCCCACGACAATACGCTCCCCGCTGGTCAGCCAGACATGCGCCGTCAGATCGCCATCGGTCTTGCCCGTGCCGAAATGCAGTCGCGACGACAGGCGGCGCCGCGCCAGCATCGTACGCGCCGCGAGCGCCTGTTCGTAACACAGGGTACGAAACGGCAGGCGACGGCTGGCCGCGGTCAGCGTGCGATGGATCAGCGCGACCTGTTCTTCGCTCGCGGGTGCGCCCCCGACTGATGCGGAAAAGTGCGTCTTGCTCGGCCGCGCCAGCAACGCCATGCGGGCCATGGCCAGCGCCATGCAGGCTTCAAGATAGACGCTGAAAGGCGGTCGCCTCATCCCCCGATCCGCTGGCCCAGGCGTAGCGCGGCGATGGCGCGGGTGAAATCAAACCGCATTTCGGTCTCGGTATCGGTCGATGCATCCGAAGGACTAAATTCCATCGCCGCACTTTGCAGCGCGTCACCATCGAATGGCGGCGGCACCTCGCTTCGGGCCAGTTGGTCCCGGATCGTCGGCAAGGCCTCCGCAAGCCGCTGCGGCCAATCGGCGCCCTGCAGTCCGCGCTTGGGCTCATCGATCACCGCATCGTCGACCCGCCCACGCAACATAGCGCGAATGAGCGCCCGCGGCTGACCGGGCTGATAGCAATGGCTCTCACGTAGCCGCAGCGAGAATTCGACCAATCTACGATCGGCAAAACCGTCGACCTCGTCGATCCCATAGAGCCTGCGTACCGCCTCATGCCAGGGTCCCGGATCGTGGCCGAGCAGGATGTCGGCGCGGACCTCGCGGCGATCGCGCGCAACGCGCCAGTTTCCCGCGGGCCCTTCGATGAAGCGGACCTGTTCGGACTGGCCAGGCGCCAGCCACGGTAAGCTCAGCGCTGTGATGCCTTTCCGGCTGGCCCCAAGTCGATCGCGGTGCGCGCGTGCGCTCCGCCACCATTGGGCAAGTTTCCCGCGGCGCAGCAGTTCGGCCAACGCGCCGCTTCCCGGCCAGCTCAGGGTAAAATTGCCGAGCGCGCCCGTCAGGATCCGCGACGCACTCAAATCGCGTGCTTTTCGGTAGAGCGGGTCGAGCCAACTGAGATTGTCGGCGTTGGCGATGGGTTCGCCCAGATGTGCCTGCCAGGTATCGATCTGATCGAGCAGCGACGTACGGTCGGATCGCGCGACATAGTGCGGCACGTCCAATGCCTTGGCCGTGGCGGCCGCGCGCGCCGCTTCGTCGAGGAAATAGCCGCGCCCGGGATCGACGGGCGCGCCGTGATGCGTTCCCGTCAGCGTGACCAATGAAGCTTTTTTGGCGGCATGAGAAACGACGAGCGAGCTGTCGAGCCCCCCTGTCAGTTGCGCGGCGATCGGCGGCGTGGCTCCGGCCAGCGCGCGATCCATGGCGGATGCAAACAGGGAATCGGCCTCGGCGACAACGTCGTTAAAATTCGCACCGAGCGGTGTTCGGTCGGGGCGCCAGAAGCGAACGTCATCGCGCCGACCGCTTGAGCGTGACCAGCGGACGAGATGCCCGGGGCGAACGCGCTTTACGTCTGTATACGCCGTGCCATCGCTCGACCGCGTCTGCATTGCCGCGCGGCGGGCGAGCCAGTGCCAGTCGGGGTTGTCGTCGGCTCGCGCCAGGTCCTGCGGCATCGTCGCAGCATCGAGCCGATCGCCATCGATACGAAAATGGAGCGGCCGCGACCCAATCCAGTTGCGCACCAGAAGGACTTCGTCCGTATCGATGAAGATGGCAGCGAACCGCTCGTCGATGTCAGCAAGTCGGTCGAACTGCTTTGCTACGAGGAGGTCGAATATTTTCTGTGGAAAGTGGGGGCTGTCTTGGGGCGGCCAATCGAGGAGCAAGATAGCGCCTGCGTGGGAAACCTCGAGGCGCCAATCATGCGCTGATGCCGTGTCGTGAATGTCGGGCGTAGCGCCGATGCGGAACGTTGCCGCCAGCGGGCCCTCGAACACGCTCAGCTCTTTTTCAGCGGACCGCCTTCGCCGTTGCGGGTCGACCCGCCCATCGTCGCCAGCTTGGTGTCGAGCTTCTGGAGCGTCGGCCGCGCCCAAGGGCGCCGCTGTTTTGGTGTTTTCGTCATGATGATCTCGGCACTGTAATAATTTAGCTGCCACTTTAAGTGGTCTCGGTGCTTTTGCCAAGGGCAATGCGCCGATCACATTGATTAGCCAGCGACATTCGATGCGTGACCAGCACCGCGGCGATGTCGGGAAATTCCATCCTGATCCGCTCGACAAGTGTCCGTGCGGCATCGTCGTCAAGCGCGCCGAGAGCCTCGTCGAGCAACAACAGCGTAGGCCGGCGGCACAGCGCGCGACCGATCAGCAATCGCTGACGCTCGCCGCCCGACAGCCCGCTCCCCAGCTCGACGACTTGCGCATCGAGGGAATGGTCGAGCCCGACACAATCGCAAATGCGTTGGAGTGTAGCGGCATCCAGCTTGCCTTCGGGATCGAGATTCGCGGCAATGGTGTCGTGATAGACAAGATCGGACTGGACGACGTAGGCGATGTGTAGCGGCCAATCAGCGCGCGCGGAGAGCCTTCCACCATCGATTTCGATAGCGCCCTCGGACGGCATTTGCAGGCCTGCAAAAGCATCGACCAGCGTGGTCTTGCCAATGCCCGAAGGACCGGTGATGGCCACCCACTCGCCCGGCGCGACGTCGATATCGACAGGATCGAACAACGGGTCCTCATGCGCCAGCACGAGGCGCCTTGCGCTCAACTGCTGCCACGATCCGCGTTCGGTGGGGGCGCTGGAGGGCACCGTAGCAAGCAGCGGGCGGATGCGTGCAAAGGAGGGGAGCAATGCTGACAGGGTATCGATGATGCGATGCAGGGCCTGCGCGGGCTGGGCCAGCCGCGCGTATAAGATGAGGCTTGCACCGAGAGTCACGATATCCATGCCCAGGACACGTGTGCCCACCAGCACCAGTCCTGCCGCGACAATCGCGCTGACGAGGAGCACGAGCGCGCGCCCGTCCGCCTGGTAATGCAGCAGCCGCTGTTCTCGCGCCGCCATGGCGAGCAGGCGCTGGCGATAGGCATTGGCCAGATACGTGCCGCTCGCTTGTGCCTTGGCTGCCTTGATCGCACCGAAGAGCCGCTGCGCCATCTCGTCCTGTTCGACGTGCAACGCGGCGATGGCTTGGCCATTGGCCCGTGCGCGTCGCCAGCGCGGAACGGAAAGCAGGACGAGCAGTGCCACGCCGACAAGCACCGCCAGCGTGAAAACGGGCGCAAGCCAGGCAGCTGCCGCGCCCGCTACCAGCAGCAAGGCCAGCGTTACCCCTAGGGCCAGCAGCTGGTCGGCCGCAGCCGCTGCGCGGGGCGTGTCGAAGCCCAATAGCGACTGGATATCGCCGCGCCCCCGAACGGCGAAGTCGGCAAAGGGCGCGTCAACCAGCGATCGGGCGACCCGCGCGCCGAGCTCGGCTTCAAACCGCGCGCCGATCGACGCGCTCAACCGGTCGCGCCACCAGCCGAGGCCGATGCGCAGGCCCATGGCTCCCAGAAACAGGAGCAGCGCCTGTTCCAGCGAAAGACCGATCGCACCGAGGACCGGGAAGCTGCCGGCCTCGAGCGCGGCGCCGACCAGCGGGACGATCGAAAGGATCCCGATCGTCTCCGCCGCGGCGCTGGCCAGCATGAGCGTCAGCAGCAGCCACAGTCGCCAGCCGGCAGAGACCGCCAGTCGTGACAGCAGCGCGCGCGCCTGACCGATCATGCGGCGATACGCAGCAGGCCTGCCTCGACCATGTCCACCAGGAATGGCTGGAGATCGGCGGCGCATTGCGCTTCGTCGACGTCGTAGGTGTCGACCATCCTGGCGATGATGGCGCTGAGCGTAATAGGCGCGGCGGCAAGGTGCCAGATCTCGGTCCCGATCTTGTCGAGCCCGAAGCAGTCGCCCTTGTCCATATCGAGCGCAACCAGCTCGCCATCGACCTCGCCGGAGGGCAATTTGTCGTTGCGAACAAAGATCGTGTCGGGCGCGTACATGGCTTTGGGGCTAGCCGCGCGGCGGATGATCGGCAAGGTGGTGTCCATGTATCGCGCCTTCGGCCTCCTGATCGACAGCGAACTGCCCCTGCCGGAATTGGCTGAAGGGAGGGGCGCCGCCGATGTCATCATTCGGCGGCATGCTCAAGCACCGCCCGATGAGCGCGGGGATGGCGCCTACTGGTTCGCGCCTGAGGAGGATCCGTTCGTTTATCGGGTCGCAAACGGCGCGCAGATCGATATCTGGGCGCCACCCGACGCACTGCGCGAGGATATTTCGATCTGGCTTTTAGGAACGGTGATGGCGGCGCTCCTCCACCAGCGCGCAAGGCTGACAGTGCACGCAAACTGTCTCGAAACGCCGCAGGGCGTGTCGGTTGCTTTTGCTGGCGACAGCGGCGCGGGAAAATCGAGCCTCGCCGCGATGGCCGCGGCAGCCGGATGGGCGGTGCTTGGAGACGACCTGCTGGCGCTCGATGCCGATGGCAATGTGCATCCGGGCGTGCTGCGCCTCAAATTGTGGCGCGACGATCTGGCACTCTTGGGCTTGAAGCCGGACAGTTTGCGAAAGGTCGCGAGCGATCTCGACAAGTTCCACGTACCTTTACCGCCGGTGCAGTCTGGCGCGCGCACATTGTCGCGCCTCTACGTCCTGGAAAGTGGTGCGCTCGCGTTCGAGCGGTTGGAAGGCGTCGCCGCGGCCAATGCGCTGCTTGCCAATCTCTACCGCTTCGGCGTGGGGCAGGAGGTACGCGGGGAAACGGGGGACCAGTTCACCGAAGCGCTGGCGCTGGCCGGCAAGCTCGAAATCTGGCGGTTCTCGCGACCGGACGATCGCGATGGGCTGGCCGATCATTTCGCTGCGCTGGCGGCGCATCTCGAAGCCTGAAACGAAAAACGCCCGCCGGTGAGGGCGGGCGTTTGTCTCAAGCCGAATCGGCTGCCGATTAGCCCTGGCGGGCCTTGAAGCGGCGATTGGTCTTGTTGATCACATAGGTGCGACCACGACGACGGATAACCCGGCAATCGCGGTGGCGCGACTTCAGCGATTTCAAAGAGTTACGTACTTTCATGGCCGGATACCCTTGCCTCTAATTCAATAAGTTTTCGGGGGCTTTGCCTCCAAAGCTGGCGGCGAGATAAGTGCGCGCAGCAGATTCGTCAAGGCCAAAGCCCGGTTTCTCCTCGGAATTTCGCTATTTGATCGGCGCCTTGGGCGCATCGGGTGCGAACAGGTCGCCGAAGAAGTTGCCCTCGTACCAGAGTGGGCGCTGCGGATTGTTCGCGAGCCGGTTGGCAATGCGGTAGTTAAGCTCGGCATATCGGGCGAGCGCGGGATAGTTGATGTCGAGCGACAGGTCGTCGTCGGCCTGGTGATAATAATCCGCGAAGAACTTGTTCCACTTGGCCTCGCCGCCATTGCCGTAACCGGTGAAAAGCAAGATTGCTGGAATGCCCTTTTTGGCGAACTCGTAATGGTCCGAGCGGGTGAAGATCGCCTGGCCCGGCATCGGATCGGGCGCAACGCGAATGCCGATTTCCGCGCCCGCTTCGGCGACCGCCACGGCGATCGTGTTATGCGGTGCGCCAAAAGCAGTGACGTCAGTAAAGTCGTAGAGCGGGACGGGCATGTCGAGATTGACGACGCCGATCAGGTCGCTGACCGTGGGATTGGTGGCGTAATAGCTGGCACCGAGAAGGCCCAGCTCTTCGGCGGAGAATGCGACGAAGAGGATTGAGCGATCTGGTTTCTCGTCCGCCGTGGCGAAAAGCCGCGCCGCCTCGAGCATGGTGGCGATGCCCGATGCGTTATCGAGCGCGCCGTTGTAGATATTGTCGCCCTTCTCATCCTCGCGAATGCCGAGATGATCGAGGTGCCCGGTCATTGCGACATGCTCGTTCGCCATCGCCGGATTGGCGCCGGGCAATTTGGCGACGACATTGGGAGCGTTGAATTCGCTCCATTCGAAGCTGGCCCTGACCGACATTCTGCTGCGAAGGTCGAAGCTGGGAAGCGCATCGCCCTTGCGGGCGGCCGCCGCCAGCGCATCGAAATCGCGGCCCGAACGGGAAAAGAGCTTCTTGGCATCGCCGGTAGACACGAAAGCGCGCATCTTGAGGTCGCCCGGCAGGTTGCTGGCGCGGCCCTCGTGGTCGATCCATGCTGTCGTCGGACGATTGGCGAAGAAATTGACAAAGCGGCCCGAGCCGATGGTGATGACGCCCGCCGCGCCGCGCCGTGCGGCGCTGTCGACCTTGCTGTTCCCGAGGTGCGCGGGAATGTCGCTATTGAGGTCATTGGGAAGGTCGGGCGTGCCGTTGAAGACCACGACGATCTTGCCCGCCACGTCGACCCCGGCATAGCTGTCGTGGCCGTAGGCGCCCGCTTCCAATCCGTAGCCAAGGAACACCAAATCGGCATCGAGGTCGAGGCGCTCGCTGTCGACGTTCGGGGTTACCTTGATGTCGCCCGTCTTGTTGCCATCGACCCGCACTTCGCTGCCAGTCAGGCTTGAGCGGCGATAGAGGATGTTCTGCAAATAGGTGCCGTCGTCGCCCGCCGGCTCGAGCCCGAGCGCGCGGTAGCGGCTGGCGACGTAAAGCGCGGCCAGGTCATAGCCGCGCTGGCCCGAGCCGCGACCTTCAAGCAGATCATCGGCAAGAAATTCGACATGAGCCTGCACTTCGCTCGCCTCGGCGCGCATCTCCTGCGCGGCGGCGGGCGTGACAGCGAGGAAAAAGGCGGCGGCGGTAAGCGCGAGACGCATGGCAATCGGTCCTGATGTGAAATTCGATCGCCCTGCTAGCGGGATTCCCGCGCACGCGCGAACAGATTCTGCAAACGGGAGCCCAGTGCCGATGAAGGGCTTTCCATCGCCACGGACGCTGACTATCAGGAGCGCGATCCAACCGGTCCGAATATTCAAGCAGGGGTTTCCATGGGCGTATCGATTTCCAGTGCATTCGACAGCGGCAATATCCGTGTCATCAGCATCGAGGACAACGAGATCGAGCTGGAGATCGTGAAAGATCACCAAAGCGACTTCTACCAGTGGTTCCATTTCCGCCTGACGGGCGCACGCAGCCGCGACATGGTGCTGAAGATCAGCAATGCGGGCGGTGCGGCCTATCCCGATGGATGGACCGACTACAAGGCGGTAATGTCGACCGATCGTGAGGATTGGGAACGCGTTGATGCCACCAGCTATGAGGACGGCGTGCTCACCATCAAGCTGGTGCCCGACACCGACAGCGTCTTCCTCGCTTATTTTGCGCCCTATTCGATCGAGCGCTGTCTCGACCTGGTCTCGACCGTCGCGGCGCTGCCGGGCGTCGATTATGAAAGCCTCGGCCATACGATCGATGGGCAGGATCTCGACTATCTCAAGCTGGGTGAGGGCGATCTCGTCGTCTGGCTCTACGCCCGCCAGCATCCGGGCGAAACACAGGCCAGCTGGTGGATGGAAGGGGCGCTCAAAAAGCTTACCGACTATGACGACCCGGTGACGCGCACGCTGCTAAAGGAATGCACGCTGCACATCGTGCCCAACATGAATCCCGATGGCTCGAAGCGCGGGCATCTGCGCACCAATGCGGTCGGCACCAACCTCAACCGCGAATGGAACAATCCGACGCAGGAGAAGAGCCCCGAGGTCCTGTACGTCCGCAATCGCATGGACGAAACGGGCGTCGATTTCGCGATGGACGTGCACGGCGATGAGGCGATCCCCGCGAACTTCCTTGCCGGGTTCGAAGGCATCCCCTCGCTCAAGAAGGAGCAACAGGCACTGTTCGACCTGTTCAGCGATACGCTCAAGAAGCGCACGCCCGACTTCCAGGACGAAAAGGGATACGAAAAATCGAAGCCCGGCAAGGCCAACCTGTCGATGTCGACGACCCAGCTGGCCGAACGCTTCGGTGCGGTATCGATGACGCTGGAAATGCCCTTCAAGGACAATGACGACCTGCCCGACGCGATCTACGGCTGGAGCCCCGAGCGCTGCCGCCAGCTTGGCGCTGCCTGCCTCGACAGCCTTGCGACGATCCTGCCCGACCTCAAGGCTTGGAAAGCCGATAAATGAGCCAGCTCGTCCTCGTCCGTCACGGCCAGTCGCAATGGAACCTCGAAGGCCGCTTCACCGGCTGGTGGGACGTCGACCTGACCGTAAAGGGCGTCGAAGAAGCGCGTGAAGCGGGGCGCACGATGAAAGCCGCGGGCCTCGACTTCGATACGTGCTTCACCTCGATGCAGAGCCGCGCCATCCGTACGCTGCACCTAGCATTGCACGAGATGGATCGCCTGTGGCTGCCGGTGACCAAGCACTGGCGCCTCAACGAACGTCACTATGGCGGGCTGACCGGGCTCAACAAGCAGGAAATGCGCGACAAGGTCGGCGACGAGCAGGTGCACATCTGGCGCCGCAGCTTCGATGTGCCGCCGCCCGAGATGGAGCAGGACAGTCCTTACGAAATGTCCGGCGACCGCCGCTACGAAGGCGTTACCGTGCCGCGCACCGAAAGCCTCAAGCTGACGATCGAGCGGGTACTGCCATATTATGAGGACGTCATCATGCCCGAGCTTAAATCGGGCAAGCGCGTTCTGATCAGTGCACACGGCAACAGCTTGCGTGCGCTGGTGAAGCATCTCTCAGGCATTTCGGACGAAGACATTACCGGTTTGGAAATCCCGACCGGCAAGCCGATCGTCTACGATCTCGACGACACGTTCCAGTCAGGCCAGCGGGCATATGTCGGCGAGGCCTAGTCCTTGCGTGCGTACATATCCTTGTCGGCGCGATCGAGCAGCGTATTGGGATCATCGTCCTTGCGCACCATCGTGATGCCGATCGTCACGGCCAGCGGGACGGGCCGGTCTTCATAGACGAAGTCGCTTGCCGCCACGACCGTTTCCAGCCGTCTCGCGGTCTCCTGCGCTTCCTGTTCATCGACATGGGCGAGCAGGACGCAAAATTCGTCCCCGCCATAGCGGCCGATCACGTCGCTCGCTCGTAGGGTATCGCCAAGGAGCCGGGTCACGTGCTTCAGCGCCGCGTCGCCGGCGCGGTGCCCATGACGGTCGTTCACTGCCTTGAGCCCATCGAAATCGAGAAACAGCAAGGCTGCGCTCTCCCCATAGCGGGTGGCGCGCGAGACGAAGCGGGCGACTTCGCGCATCAGGCCGCGGCGATTGGGCACCTTCAGCAGGGCATCCTCATGCGCCATCGCATCGAGATCGCTGACGCGTTGGCGCAGGGCCTCGTTCTCCTCGCGCAGTCGCTCAAGCTCGGTCGCCTCGGAGGCATTAGTCAGGTCGCTACGCTCGGCCATCTAAGCGAACATAGCCGATGTCGGCGCGCATATCATCTCGGCTTATCGCACCCGTTGCGCCTCATGCCTGACTTGGCCTACACGCAAGCGCTCTCACCGTTATAACGGGAAAGCATATGACCGTCGGTATCATCATGGGCAGCCAGTCGGACTGGGAGACGATGCGGCATGCCGCCGAGACGCTCGAGGCGCTCGGCATTCCTTACGAAAAGAAGATCGTTTCGGCGCACCGCACGCCCGATCGGCTGGTCGATTATGCCAAGGGCGCGAAGGCACGCGGTCTCAAGGCAATTATCGCCGGGGCCGGGGGCGCAGCGCACCTGCCCGGGATGACCGCCTCGATGACACCGCTTCCGGTACTGGGTGTGCCGGTACAGTCGAACGCGATGCGCGGTGTCGATAGTCTCTATTCCATCGTCCAGATGCCCGCGGGCATCCCCGTCGGCACGTTGGCTATTGGCCGCGCCGGTGCGGTCAACGCTGCGCTGCTAGCCGCCGCCATGCTGGCGACGAACGACGATGCGCTGGCCGCTCGGCTCGACGATTGGCGCCAAGAACAGACCGACAGCATTGCGGAGGAACCGACCGAATGATCCCACCCGGATCGACCATTGGCATCATCGGTGGAGGCCAGCTCGGACGTATGCTGTGCCAGGCCGCTTCGCAGCTTGGCTACAAGGTCAATGTCTACGCGCCAGACCCCGATCCGCCCGCGGCGTCCGTCGCGAGCCTTTATGTCTGCGCCGACTACGGCAACACCGATGCGCTCGCCGCCTTTGCCGCCGATTGCGACGTCGTGACGTACGAATTCGAGAACCTGCCGGTCGATCCGCTCGAAACGCTCGGCGACCAGTTGCAGCCGACCACGGCAAGTCTCGCCATCGCGCAGGATCGTGCTCACGAAAAACGGTTCATCGAAGAGCAGGGCGGCAAGGTTGCCGGGTGGCACATTATCGATTCCGCAGACGACCTCGACGCGGCGGCAGAGCAATTGGGCTACCCGCTGGTCATCAAGTCTCGTCGTCTGGGCTACGACGGCAAGGGGCAGGCCTGGGTGCGCGAACATGCGCAGCTGATGGATGCCTGGGAGGCAATCGACCGCGAGCCTGCGATCGCCGAAGCTGCAGTCGACTTCCTCGCCGAATTCTCGATCCTCGTCGCGCGCAAGGCCAATGACGAGATGAAGGTCTGGAACGCGCCGCGCAACATTCATGACGGCGGCATATTGCGCCGATCCGAAGTGCCCGCGGGCCACCCGGTCGATCAGCAGGTCGACGAAGCCGTTGCCATCGCCTGCAAGTTGGCCAGCGAAATGGGGCATGTCGGGGTAATGGCGGTCGAATTCTTCGCCACCGAAAACGGCCCGCTGATCAACGAGATCGCACCGCGCGTCCACAATAGCGGCCACTGGACGATCGAAGGCGCGCTCACCAGCCAGTTCGAGCAGCATGTCCGCTGCATTTGCGATCTTCCGCTGGGCGATACCGGGTTGGTCGCGCCGCACGTGACGATGGACAACCTGATCGGCAGCGAAGTCGAAAGCTGGGAGCGCCTGCTAGGCGAGGAGGACGCGCACCTGCACCTCTACGGCAAGCGCGAAGCACGCCCCGGACGCAAAATGGGGCACGTTACCCGGCTTGGATAACGCGCCCCACGTTGTCTTGGGCTAGAGTGAACCCCGGCGCTTACAGGCCGAGATCGCCTGCCATTTCATATTCGATGCCCGCTTCGTCGAGCTGCGGGCGGACGACATCGGCATCGCCGACGATCACCCACACCCAGCCATCGGGATCGATGACATCGCGGATGGTCGCGTCGAGGCCTTCGCGGGTCTGCGCCGCATATTTCTCCGAGAGCGTCTCGTAATAGTCCATCGGACGGCCGAGCTCGACATTGTTGCGAATGCCGCCAAGGACCGAATTCGACGTTTCGAACTGCCCCGGAAGCGCGGCGATATTGCTCGCCTTGATGCGCGCCAGTTCGGCGTCGGTGACGCCATTTTCCGACAGGAAGTCGCGATACTGGAAGTCCAGCGCCTTGTAGCTATCGGCCGTGCGGTCCGCTTGTACCGGCGCCGTGATCAGGTAACCGACATCGGCATCGCGGCGCTGCACCGAACCGCGCACGCCATAGGACCAGCCCTTGGTTTCGCGAAGATCCATGTTGATACGCGACAGGAAGTTGCCCCCCAATGCTTCGTTGGCGGCATTGAGGTCCACCAAGTCGGCAGTCGGATCGATCGGCAGGATTTGCGCGGCGGCAACCACCGATTGCGGCGAATCCGGACGATCGATCAGCACCACGCGGGTCGACGTCGGGCGCGTCGGGCGGTCAGGGAAGACCTTCTCGCCCTTGGCGACGCTTGGGGCCGCCCAGTCACCGAATTCGGCCTCCAGCGCAGCCTGGACTTGCTCCAGCGGAAGGTCGGAAACGACGTAGACCTCCATGTTATCGGGACGGATATAGGCATCCTTGAAGGCCACCAGATCGTCGCGATCGAAGGACTTGATCGCGTTTTCATCGCCGAACGGGCTAGCGCCGTACGGATCGTTTTCGCCGTAGATGATCTTGGGCAGCGCCATCGCAAGCAGCCCGTTGGGGCTCGACTTGGCGCGAGCGATACCGGCCAGCGCCTGGCTGCGCACACGATTGATTTCGCCTTCGGCAAAGGTCGGTTCGCGCAGCATCGTGCCGAGCAGGTCGAGCGAGGCCGCCAGGTTCGTCGACAGCGCCGACATGCTGGCGATGCTTTCATCCTGGCTGTTGCCGAAACCGATATTGGCGCCGAGCGCTTCTTCGGCTTCGGCGATCGCCTGCGCATCCATGCCGCCCGCACCTTCATCGAGCAGACCCATCGTCATGTTGGCAAGGCCGGCGCGCCCAATGCCGTCGGCAGACGAACCGGCGTCGAATTCGATGACCAACTGGGTCACCGGCACCGTGTCGCGCTGCGCATAATAGAGCATCGCGCCGTTCGAAAGCTGCACGCTTTCGACATCGGGGAAGTCGAGCGCCGAGGTCGTGCCGATGGGCGGCATTTCACGCTTGGTGATTTCATATTCGCGCACTTCGGTGCTCGATGGCGGCGGGCCCTCGGGTTCCTCATATTCGCCGCGTTCGCCCGGCATGAGGTTGACGGTTACCGACGGGCGGGCAAGCCATTTGGCAGCCGCCGCGCGCACGTCTTCGGGCGTCAGCGAGGCATATTCCTGCAGCGCTTCAGCATAATAATTGCTGTCGTCCGAATAGAGCTTGCCTTCGGCGAGCGCATTGGCCTTGCCGCCAAAGCCGCCAACCTGCTCGAGCCCGCGGATCCGGTCGGCCAACAGGTCGGTGACCGCGCGGTCGACTTCTTCCTGCGTCGGGCCTTCGATCACGAACTTGGTCAGGATCTCGTTGAGACGCTGTTCGAGCGCGTTGACCTCGACACCTTCCTTGGCTTCGGCGCCCATGGAAAAGCGGCCGAGACGGTGAAACGCCTGGTTGCTGGCGTAAGCATTGTTCGCGATTTCTTCGCCGCGAACGATCTGCGCGTCCAATCGCGAGGACGCGAGGCCGCCGAGGATGCGCCCGGCAATTTCCAGCGCTTCGACATCGGGATCATTGAGACCGCCGACCACCCAGTGCTTTTGCACCCGCGGCGTCGGGATGCGATCGTACATGACCAGGCGCTTGGCTTCGCCAAGCGTCGGCACATCGGCTTGCGCCGGGTTGTTCACCTTGCCGCGCGGAATGGCGCCGAAATATGTCTCGACGGCGGGGCGCGCTTCTTCGGCGTTGATGTCCCCGGCGATCACGATGACCGCGTTGTTGGGACCATATTTGTCGATGAACCAGTTCTGGACATCACCCAGAGTCGCGCTGTTGAGATCGGCCATCGAACCGATGGTCGAGTGACGATAGGGATGACCTTCGGGCAGCAGCGCTTCCGACACTTCGTAGCCAACAAGACCACCCGGCTGGTTGTCGCCAAGACGCTTTTCGTTTTGGACGACGCCAATCTGGTTGGTCAGCTTTTCCTGCGTCACCGCGCCAAGCAGGTAACCCATGCGGTCGCTTTCCATGAACAGGACGCGTTCGAAGGCGCCGGTGGGCACGTTCTGGAAATAGTTGGTCCGGTCGTACCAGGTCGTGCCGTTGAGATTGGTGGCGCCGATCTGTTCGGTCCATTCGAAATAGTCGCCCGGCAGGTTCTCCGAACCATTGAACATCAGATGTTCGAACAAGTGCGCAAAGCCGGTCTTGCCCTTGGGCTCGTCCTTCGAGCCGACATTATACCACACCGATACCGCGATAATCGGCGCCTTGCGATCTTCGTGGACGATAACGGTAAGGCCATTGTCGAGGGTGAAGGTTTCGTGCTCGATCTTGACCTGGTCGACGAGGCTCTGCAGCGCCTCGTTCGATGCCTCGACGTGATTATCGGTCGCGACGGCCAGCGAGGGTACGGCGGTCAGCGCGGTCGCACTGGCGAGTGCGGCGGCAAATGTCTTGAACTTGTTCATACTATCTCCGCGATGCGTAGGAATTCCCGCGCGCGACGTTGGCTGCGCGCACGGCAAAGGGCAAGGGTGGCCGAAAGGTGGTCTACCAACGGCCTATCGCGGTCGACGAATGGCGGAAGGCCTAGTGGTGGGGACGCAAATCCTTGTTGGGGATGACGCGATACTTGGCTTCGACAAGACTGAAGAGGCCGAAAAGGATCAGCCCGATGCACAAGATCGTGAACAGCGTGCCGGTATCCCTGAGACTGCTCAGCGCTCCGGCCAGCCCTCTGGCCTGGTCGCTGTCGCCGCCCGCGGCCTGAACCACGAACCAGCCTGACACGATGAAAACGACGCCGCGCGCGAGATGCCCGGCCAGCCCGAACCACTCAACAAATGGCGGCGTATCGCCCGTCAGGCCCTCTAGGAATTCGCGCGTGACACCCTTCTTGATCTGGAAAGCGCCGGCGACGAGGATGCCTGCGCCAACGGTCAGGACCAACCAAGCCGGCGCCATCTGCGCGGCTTCTTCGGTCCCGTCGCCAGACCCTCCCGATCCCAGTAGTGTCTTGGCCGCAAGATAGGCGAGGATGAAATAGCCCAGCCCGCCGACGATATAGAAGAAGCGCTTGATCTTGCCCTTGGTGTCGTCGTCGATGCCCTCGTAGTTCTGGACGGCATTCATGATTTTCCAGATGCCATAGCCGATCGCACCCAGGGCAATGATACCAAGCATCACCATACCTGCGGGAAGGTCTTCCACGCTCTTGAAAAGATCGGACGTGCTATCGGGCGCCGCTGCGCTCAGCGCGACATAGCCCAGCAGGATGTAGATGAGACCGCGCGCGAAAAAGCCGATGCGCGTCCAGGTCTCGAGGTTCGAGGCGGTGGATTCCAATCCGGAGGTACTGACCATCAATATGGCTCCCTGTTCTGTTTCCCCCATTTCAGGGCAAGACGATTGGGCAGGTGGCATGGTTCCTGATTTTGCTGACAAGGATGTATTTCCCTGCTAGCCGACGCCGCGAAATGACTGACCTCTCCAAAATCCGCAATTTTTCCATCATCGCGCATATCGATCACGGCAAAAGCACGCTCGCCGATCGCCTTATCCAGGTGACGGGCGGGCTGACGCAGCGCGAGATGCGCGAGCAGGTGCTCGACAATATGGACATCGAGAAAGAGCGCGGGATCACGATCAAGAGCCAGACGGTGCGGCTCAACTGGCAGGCCGCCGACGGCGAGACGTACGAGCTCAACCTGATGGACACGCCGGGCCACGTCGACTTCGCCTACGAAGTCTCGCGCAGCCTTGCCGCGTGCGAAGGCGCGCTATTGGTGGTCGACGCGGCACAAGGCGTCGAGGCGCAGACGCTTGCCAATGTCTACCAGTCGATCGAGCATGACCACGAGATCGTGCCCGTCATCAACAAGATCGACCTGCCCGCCGCCGATCCCGATCGCGTCAAACTGGAGATCGAAGAAGTCATCGGCCTGCCCGCCGAAGACGCGGTCGAAGCCAGCGCCAAGACCGGCATCGGCATCGAAGCGATCCTGCAGGCGATCGTCGATCGCATCCCGCCCCCGCAAGGCGACCGCGACAAGCCGCTAAAAGCCATGTTGGTCGACAGCTGGTATGACCCTTATCTCGGCGTCGTCATCCTCGTGCGCGTGCAGGACGGCTTCATCAGGAAGGGTCAGCAGGTCAAGTTCATGCAGGCCGGCACCCAGCACCTGATCGACCGCGTCGGCTGCTTCACCCCCAAGCGCACCGATCTCGAAGAGCTCGGCCCGGGCGAAATCGGCTTCATCACCGCGCAGATCAAGGAAGTCAGCCAGACCGCGGTCGGCGACACCATCACCACGGTCAAGAACCCGACCGAAAAGCCGCTGCCGGGCTTCAAGGAAGTCCAGCCGGTCGTCTTCTGCGGGCTCTTCCCCGTCGACGCCGCCGATTTCGAGAAGCTGCGCGACAGCCTCTACAAGCTCAGGCTCAACGATGCCTCGTTCAGCTTCGAGATGGAAACCTCGGCGGCGCTGGGCTTCGGCTTTCGCTGCGGCTTCCTCGGCCTCCTCCACCTCGAGATCATCCAGGAGCGGCTGACCCGCGAATATGATCTCGACCTCATCACCACCGCGCCCAGCGTCGTCTACAAGATGGACCTCGCCCACACGAAGACCGAAGAAGCGATGGTGCTGGAGCTGCACAACCCCGCCGACATGCCCGATGTGAACCGCATCAACTTCATCGAGGAACCGTGGATCAAGGCGACGATTTACACCCCCGACGAATATCTCGGCGGCATCCTGAAGCTATGCCAGGACCGCCGCGGCATCCAGAAGGAACTGACCTATGTCGGCGGCCGCGCGCAGGTGATCTACGAGCTGCCGCTCAATGAAGTCGTGTTCGATTTCTACGACCGGCTGAAGTCGATCAGCAAAGGCTATGCGAGCTTTGATTACGAGCAGATCGGCTACCGCGAGGGCGACTTGGTGAAGATGAGCATCCTCGTCAACGAGGAGCCGGTCGACGCGCTGTCGATGATCGTCCACCGCGGCACCGCGGAAGAACGCGGCCGCGGCATGTGTGAGCGGCTGAAGGACCTCATCCCCCGCCACCTCTTCAAGATCCCCATCCAGGCCGCCATCGGCGGCAAGATCATCGCCCGCGAAACGATCAGCGCGATGCGCAAGGACGTGACGGCGAAGTGTTACGGCGGTGACGCGACCCGCAAGCGCAAGCTGCTGGAGAAGCAGAAGAAGGGTAAGGCGAAAATGCGGGAATATGGCAGTGTGAGCATCCCGCAGGAGGCGTTTATTGCGGCGCTTAAGATGGGGGATGACAATTAGGAGCGCCGAGCAGCAGGAAGCGATTGCGGCGCAACCGCAAGCAAACTCGAGAGCGCGCTAAGGCGGAGTGCGCAAAGAAGCGAAGAAGCAATCTTTCTAGTTATTCTTTAGCAAACTAAGTTAAGTAAGTTAGTGACCTAGATGCGATCTGTGAAGGTCGCGGAGTTGGGCCTGGATAGGCTCGTTTTGAAACCAGAGACGGTTTCGGTCGAAAATGCATCGCTCGATCAGTCGAGCCGCTCTATCGAGCCGAGCCGTCCCTCTTTTGTCAAAGAAGGGACGTTTTTTTATGTCTTCG
The DNA here is from genome assembly GCF_026157105.1 of Sphingomicrobium marinum. Lineage (GTDB taxonomy): Bacteria > Pseudomonadota > Alphaproteobacteria > Sphingomonadales > Sphingomonadaceae > Sphingomicrobium > Sphingomicrobium marinum. Next base: position 10,274 of record NZ_JANPVQ010000001.1, on the reverse strand, counting down.
TTTATTTTGAAGTTTGCTCACGTCGCGATCCAACCGAATACTGAGGAAGATGGGATCCGTCGGGCTATCGGCTTTGTGAATATCGGTCAGCTGCTGCCGATCCTCGACAGCAAAGCGCTGGCGCCTAACCCTCGGAACGCTAAGCGTAATGCGATTATTGAGGCAATCGTAGGTACCCTAAACGACACGCCAGAATTGTTCCGTTTTAAGTCGAAAGGCCTGTTGATTTCATCGCATGAAGTCGAAGAACTGCAACGCGGCCGTTTCCGTATTTTGTTCGAGAAAGAATTCGTGGACGGCGTCTTGGACGGCGGCCACAATCTTTTCGCAATTGGGCTCTTTGTTCTCAGCCAGATCGTTGACGAAAAAGCCCTGAAGCGTATCCGCACTTGGGAACAGTTGGACGATGCGTGGTCGGAATATCGCGACCAGATCGACGAAATCACTTTCGATCCCGAAGATCTCATTGCTGTAGAGCTGATTTACCCGTGTTCGAGCGACGAAGGTGCGCAAGAGGCTTTTGATCGTGCGGCGTTCGATATTTCGCAGGCTCGAAATGCTAACACGCAGGTCAAAACCGAAGCGTTTCAGAACAAGTTGGGCTTCTACGACGTCTTGAAAGAAGCTCTTCCCAAAGAACTTAGCGAGCGAGTAGAGTGGAAGCCCGGTGTCGTGGAGGCAGATGATGCGAAGCCTATTCCGGTACGTGACATTGTTGCGTTGGCATGGATCCCTCTGAACCTCGCCGCAGCTAATGATCTTCTCCCGCTTGATATTTCGGTCCTCCCCCAAAACATTTACCGAAATAAAGGAGAATGCTCCGACAAGTTCAACACATTGATGTTGAATGATGAAGTGACGCAACCAATTGGCGGGCAAGCTGGCCAAGCGCGCCAACTTCATCACAAAACTGTGCAATCGTGCTTGGAGATTACGGGTGATCTGCCACGCCTTTTTGACTTAATTTATGAGCGATTCCCGATCCTCTACAACAATGGGGGCTTCCGGTTTGGCCGCCGAAACGTCGTAAAGATGTATGACCCGGCCAAGCTCAAGCAGCTCAAGGAGGAGGGCAAAGACGTGAGCGGATATACCGGTGTCCGTCCGGTCACTCCATTTTTCCAGCGCGCAACTCCTGAGATGAAATGGAAATATCCAGACGCACTGATAATCCCGTTTGTCACTGCTCTTTCTTCATTGATGAAAGTCGAAAACGGCAAGATCGTTTGGGCCCACGAGAATATCGATTCCGTACTTCTCGAAAAGCTTTCGAAGGCAGCACCGCTGTTCGACGGCCAGCTAGATGCTTATGACTGGGACCCCCAGCGCCTCGCAAAAAGCCCGTCGAGCCACAAACAGGCTGCCAGCTATTACAAGGTTCTTTGAGCCGGTTTTTGGGGGAGCCCCGTGGCTCCCCTTCTTTTCAATGAAACCCACTTCGGGCGTTAGCCGGTGACGAGGCAAAGCGCGCACGGCGTGTGCTTGGATGAGCAGCTTTCGACAGCCCGAAGACATCTTGGTCATGAAGTCGTCGGCAATAATCACGTATGGCTATAGTAAGCCATCGCGACGCAAGCTCATTCGCTTCGCTCCGTTCCCTCTTGCGCTCGGCGCTTCCAGTTTCGCCGCGAACGGCGCTCCAGTTCGCCGGGCTTAGAATCGCCGCGCCCTCTTTCGCTTCATCGCTTTGCGTTGCACAGTGCGCGGCATGCGCACGCTTGCTGTTCTAGCCCTCACCTTCCTCCTCGCCGCTTGCGCGGATGAGACGGCTATCGAGGCGCCTGCGCGGGTGCATGATGCACCTTCGCTCGAAGGGGTGTCTTCGCGGCTTACGGCGCCGGTCGCGGTGCCGCTCGCGCCGCTCGAAGCGGCGCTCGAGGCGCGGGTGCCGCGGCGGTTGTGGGGGATCGATCGGGCGTTCGACAATTGCGTGCCGCCGCAGCGGGTCGAGGCGCTGGGCGTGCGGGTGCGGCTGACCCCCGATATCGGCTGCCGCGTCGTCGGGCAGGTGACGCGCGGGAAGCTGACGCTGCGCGGGCAGGGCGACCGGCTGATCGTGACGATGCCGGTCAACGCGGCGGTCTCGGCCAACGATATTGGCGGGGTGCTCAAGGGCGAAACGGCGGATGCGCGCGCCGATGTGCGCATGGAGGTGCAGCTGAGCTTGGGGGAGGACTGGCGGCCCGATGCGGACGTGCGCATCGCCTATGACTGGCGCGAGGAGCCGGGGATCGATTTCCTCGGCCAGCGGATCGGTTTTGCCAGCCGCGCGGACAAGGAGCTTGCCGGCGTGGTGCGGCGGGTCGAGCGCGAGCTGGAAGCGGCGATCGGGCAGCTCGATTTGCGTGCCCAGGCCGAGGCTGTGTGGGCGAAGGGCTTTACCGTGCAGGAGGTCGAAAGCGATCCGCCGACCTATTTGCGGGTGACGCCGCGCGCGGTGGGGCTCGAATGCATCCGGGCGTCGCGGCGCGAGGCGGTGCTCGATTTGTCATTGGAGGCATTGTCCGAGATCTTCGTCGGCGAAGCACCGCCTGCGCCCGAAGTAACCGCGCTCCCCGCGCCGCGGGCGATGGGCGGGGACGAGGGGCTGGCCTTCGCGGTGCCGGTGCTGGCCGATTATGAAGAGCTCGAGCCGGTTATCTTGCGCGAACTGCGCGAGCTCGATGAGCAGGGCATTGAAGTGCCCGATGTGGGTGAAGTGCGCGCGGCGTTTCTCGATGTGACGGTGTACGCGATCGAGGGCGGACGCGTGGCGGTGGGGATCGAGGCCGAGCTCAAGAGCGAAGGCTCGTGGTGGTCGCGCCTGTTCGGCACGCGCAAGGGTAGGGTGTGGCTGACGGGGCGCCCGGTCAACGCGCCGGGCAGTACGCAGATCACGATCGAGGAATTCGATCTTTACGGGCGCAGCGACAGCGCGGTGCTAAACCGCATCGGCGCCTTGCTGCTCAGCCCCGAGGTCAAGGCGAAGATCGAGGGTGCGCTGCAGGAAGATTTCTCGGGCGAATATGACCGCATCATCGGATCGGTGCGCGAGGCACTCGCTGAGCTGGAGCAAGGCGACTTTCGCGTCTCGGCGACGATCGACAGCGTCAGCCACGGCCAGGTGCAGGCGACAGGCGCGGGGCTGTACCTGCCGGTCGCGGCGCGCGGCACGGGCACGATACGCTATCTGCCTTAGGCACTGTTCAGCTTGCGTTTTGGTGCGATGCAGCATAGAGGGCGCTCAACGCATGAAGCTTCCAACGCTTCATCCGGCACAGCGTGAGGCTCTAGACAGCCCGTGCCGACACAGATTTTCGCAGCCGCCTTTTTCACGCAGGGTCGCCTTTAAGACACCTGCTTAGTGCGTTCGCATGTGCGGCGCGCTGCGCATCATATTTGAAAGAAATCCATGAGCTTTTTTGACACGCTCGGCCTTGCCGAGCCCATCGTCCGCGCGCTTCGCGATCGCGGTTATGACAATCCTACACCGATCCAGCGCGATGCCATTCCGCCGCTTCTGGAAGGCCGCGACCTCATGGGCATTGCCCAGACGGGTACCGGCAAGACGGCCGCGTTCGCGCTGCCTTCGCTCCATCGCCTCGCCGCGCAGGGCTTCGTGCCGCGCCAGCCGGCCTCATGCCGCATGCTGGTGCTCTCGCCGACGCGCGAGCTCGCCGCGCAGATCGCGCGCAACATCGACGGCTATGCCAAGCACCTCAAGCTGGAAACGCAGTGCGTGTTCGGCGGCGTGCCCGCGTCCAAGCATGCGCGCCGTCTGGTTCGCGGCACCGACATTCTCGTCGCGACGCCGGGCCGCCTGCTCGACCTCATCGACCAGCGCGCGCTGACGCTGCGCAACGTCGAGATCTTCGTGCTCGACGAGGCTGACCAGATGATGGATCTCGGCTTCATTCGCGACCTTAAGCGCATTGCAAAACTGTTGCCGCAGGAGCGCCAGTCGCTGTTCTTCTCGGCCACCATGCCGAAGGCGATTGCCGATCTCGGCAAGCAGTTCATCGACAATCCGGTGCGCGTCGAAGTGACGCCGCAGGCGACGACCGCCGAGCGGATCGAGCAATATGCGACCTTCATCAACCAGCGCGAGAAGCAGGCGCTGCTGACGCTGCGCCTCAAGGAATATCTGGGTGACGGCTCGCTCGATCGCGCGCTGATCTTCACCCGCACCAAGCACGGCGCCGATCGCGTCGTGCGCTTCCTGCTGGGCGCGGGCATCGATGCCGCCGCGATCCATGGCAACAAGAGCCAGGGGCAGCGCACCCATGCATTGAACCGCTTCCGTTCGGGCGAGACGCGCGTCCTCGTGGCGACCGATATCGCCGCGCGCGGCATTGACGTGCCGGGCGTGAGCCATGTCTTCAACTACGAGCTGCCCAACGTGGCGGAGCAATATGTGCACCGCATCGGGCGGACCGCGCGTGCGGGTGCCGAGGGTATCGCGATGAGCTTCGTCGCGCCCGACGAGAAGAATTACCTGCGCGCCATCGAGCGGCTGACCGGTACCAACGCGATGCCGCTGCCGCTGCCGGAGGGCTTCAACCAGCTGGCGGCGGAGCTGCCCAAGCCGGTGACGCAGGCCGAAGGCAAGCGTAACGGTCATGCTGCGCGCGGCGGTCGTGGTTCGGACTTCAGCCGCGACGATCATCGCGGCCCCCGCCAGGATCGCGGTCCGCGCCGCAAGAAGCCGGCGCACCGCATCAAGGGCACCGGTAAGCGCTATGAAAAGCGCGAAGAGGCCGCAGCTGACGCTGGCAATGAACAGCCGCGCCGTGCGCGTAGGCCTGGAGGCCCGCGTCCCCAGCGCCGTGACGACGAGCGCACCAACGCGAGTGCCGGCGAACAGCCGCGCCGCCAGTTCAAGAAGCAGGGCGGCAAGCCCGGTGGCCGTCCCGGCGACAAGCCGTTCGGCCGAAAGCCCTTCAAGGGCAAGGGCGGCGCCAAGAAGTTCGGCGGCAAGCCGGGCGGGCAGGGCAAGCCCGGCGGGCAGCGCGGCCAGGGTGGCGAGCGCGGTAACCGCGGTCCGAGCCGTGGTCCGCGCATGGAATCGCGCGGCTAAATTCGATCGCGACTTGGTGCATGGGGCGGGCTAGGCTCGCCCCATGGACAGTATCCTGATCATCGCGTGATCGATCGCCGCGCCTTCATGGCGGTGGCGGCGGCGACGCTGGCCCAGCCGGTCATCCCGTGGCGACCGACCGCGACCGGCCGGATCGAGACCTTGTCGTGTGACGCGTTGCCACGCACGCGCGTCTGGCTCCCGCCCGGCTATGACCGAAGCGGGCTGCGGTATAAAACGCTCTACCTTCTCGATGGCCAGTGGGCCTTTGCGGGTGACGCAGGCGGCGTCACTCTGTCAGCGGACACCCGTGCCGCGTGGCTTATGGCGTCGGATACGATCCGCCCGACGATCATCGTCGCAATCGACAATCTCGGTGACGACCGCTTCCTCCAATATATGCCGCAGACGATCTACGACGAAGGCGGGCCCGACTTGCGCGCAGGCGTAGAACGCGAGATCGCCAATGCGTCGCGCAAGCAGCTCTTGTCGGCGCCTTTCATCGACGCCCTGGTCCGCGAGCTCAAACCGCGCATCGACGCCGCCTATCGCACCTTGCCGGGTCGCCTCGACACCGCGATCTTCGGCGCAAGCATGGCCGGCATCATGTCGGGTGCGATCTTCGTGGAAGCAGGCGACACGTTCGGCCTTGGCGGGTGCATGTCGCCCAATTGGGCGGTCTATGACGGACGGTTCCTCGATTATCCGGGCCTGCCCGAACAATGGGCAGGCTATTTCGGGAAGCTGGACCCCCTCAAGGCCGTCGCCTGTGGCTCGATCACGGGACGCAGATGATGGATGCGGGCATGGCAGTCCACCAACGCGCCATCACGGCGGCGCTGGAAGGACAGGGCTGGCAACGCGGGACCAACCTCATGGCGAGGGTCTATGATGCCGGTCACGCCTTCGCGCAGACAGCAACGCAGTTTGACGAAATGCTGGCCCGGCTGCTGGCCTAGGCGGTCACCCCCAGCGCCTTGTCGATATCGGCCGCGCTGTGGCGGTTCTCCAGCTGCACGTCGCCCCAACTCTTGTTGACGATGCGGCCGCGTTTGACGGCGTCGCGTTCGCCAATCTCGGCGACCCAGCGCTGGACGTGCTTGTATTCGTCAAGCGCGAGGAAGGTCGCGGCATCGCCGTAAGCTTCGCCGTTGGCCACCGCGCCGTACCAGGGCCAGATCGCCATGTCGGCGATCGTATAGTCGTCGCCCGCGATATAGCGCTTCTCCGCAAGCTGGCGGTCGAGCACGTCGAACTGGCGCTTCACTTCCATCGCATAGCGGTCGATCGCATATTCGATCTTCTCGGGCGCATAATGATAGAAGTGGCCGAAGCCGCCGCCGAGGAACGGTCCCGCGCCCATCTGCCAGAACAGCCAGTTGAGCGTCTCGGTGCGGGGCGCGACATCCTGCGGCAGAAAGGCCCCGTACTTCTCGGCGAGGTAGAGCAGGATATTGCCGCTCTCGAAAATGCGCAGCGGTTCGCTGCCGCCAGCGGGCGCATGATCGACCATCGCGGGGATCTTGCTGTTGGGATTGATCGCGACGAAGCCCGAGCCGAACTGGTCGCCATCGCCGATGTTGATGATGTGGGCGTCATAGTCGGCATCGTGACCGGCGGCGAGCAGCTCTTCGAGCAGGATGGTCACCTTCACCCCGTTGGGCGTGGCAAGGCTGTAGAGTTGCAGCGGGTGATCGCCGACAGGCAGCGCCTTGTCCTCGCGCGCACCGGCGGTGGGCGCATTGATGGAAGCGAATTTGCCGCCGTTTTCCTTGTTCCAGGTCCATACCTTGGGGGGCTCGTAATCGGCCATGAATTCGCTTTCCTCATTTGTTCAGGAATCTTGAAGTAATGTTGCATCGAGCCATTTCAAGCCGATCAGCGGCAATAGCGCACGATGTTCCCGATCGATCCATTTTGACGGTCGCGGCACTCCTTAAGATGGGCGGCGAAACCATTTTTCAGATCTAAAATGATCCGACTTGCAAGTTTTCGCGGCTGGCAACTCATTGTCTCGAGTCGCTACCCGAGTCGTTTTCGCCGATGCATTAAATTTTGTTTAACTCCCAGTTGGATTATTTAACTTTTAGATAAAGAATAATCCAATTGTTTGACTCATGTTAATGAAAAGTTCACTGTCCGGAATCGGGACAGGGGTCCTTTTGGGTTTCCTACCCACGAGAAGCAGTACCGATTTTGTTCGAATGGAGGCGTTTGCACCGTGCGTTTCGCGCGGCGATTTGTGGTGGTGTGCGCGCGCCAGACATTAACTTGGGGATAGTGACATGGCCTTTGACGAAGAAGAAGATCTGTTCGCCACGGAAGACATGATGCTGGCGCCTGGGTCTACCAGCTACTCCTCAAGCGGTTTCACCATCACCTCCTTCACCATCAACGCAACTGTCGAACCCGACAAGACGGGCGATGGAAAACCGGATCTTGATATTACCGCTGGCGGCGAGAGCGGGACCATTAACGGCGCAGTCTTTACCGACGCCGTCAACGTCGGGTCGGGAACCGGCAACTACAACACTTTCCTGGCGATCCAGGACAATAACGATCCAGGCGACTGGGAGCGCGGCTTCAACACGATCGATTCACCACCGCTGGACGGCTCCAACCCGGAGATCGATCATGCCAAGACCGAAGCGGTCCTGCTCGGTGCCATTCCCATCACCGTGATCGATGGTGTGGAATATTACGAATTCCGCGTCGATCTCAACGAAGCAAACTCAGCTCCCAATACCCAGATCTCGCTCGATATCTTCAAGCTCTATGTGTCATCTGACGGCACGATCCAGACGCGCACCGATCTTGAAAACCCGGTCATTACCGATCTCGTCTTTGACATGGATGGCGGCCCCGATGGCGACGTCTCGGTCCTGCTCAGCGAAGCCAATAGCTCGGGTAGCGGTACGGACGACTATGCCGTCCTCGTGCCTGCCGCGCTTTTTGCAGGCTATGACGCGGCGACGACCTGGCTCTATCTCGATGTCGGCATGGGCTATGCCGGTGCCGGCTGGGGCGTGAATGGCGGGTTCGAGGAATGGAACATCCAGAACGCCGTCATCCTCCAGGGCATGAAGTTCGAGGACCTAAATGGCAATGGCGTTCAAGATATAGGTGAAGGACCACTCGCAGGCGTAACGATCTTCATTGACGAGAATGAAAATGGCATTCTGGATGACGGCGAGCGTTTCACGGAAACCGATTCCAACGGTAAATACAGCTTTGGCAGTGTAGTTCTTGAAGATAGCGACTATTCGCTACGTATCGATGAAGTTGTGCCCGACGGGTATGTACAGACGACGGGCGATTTCGAAACGGTGCTGATCGACAGTTCGCTAGATGCCGGCACGATTCTTCAGGTCGATCCGATCGGCAACCGCCCGCTCGATCCCAGCATCAAGATCACAAAGTCGGTCATCGATATCGACGACGATGGCGATTACGGCATCACGGGCGTGCTCGATAGTGCAGGTGACGTGGTCACCTACTCGATCACGGTCTTTAATGATGGCGAGCTTGACCTGACCAATGTGGTCGTGACCGACAGCGCCGCCGATAATCTCGAGCCGGACCAGACGGGCGGCTTCAACGATGGCGATCTCGACATGGATGGCGTGCTCGATGTCGGGGAGACGTGGACCTATACGGCCACGCGCGCGGTCACGCAGGCTGAACTCGACAGTAATGGCGACGACAGCTCTGATGGTCCCGATGGAGATCTCGATAACACGGCGTCAGTCGAAGCGGATTCCGCACGCGGCCCGGTAAGCGACAGCGACGATGCCGATGCACCGCTGGTGCAATCCCCGGCGCTGGCGTTCGACAAGCAGATCTTTTCCGTGGATGCGACCGGCAATGGCCAGCTCGATCATGCTGGTGAGGAAATCCTCTACAAGCTGGTCGTCACCAACATGGGTAATGTCACGCTGACCAATGTCACCGTGGTCGACCCGCGCACGGGTACGTCCGAAAATGTCGGTACGCTGGCGCCGGGCGAAAGCGCTACGGTCGATGCCAGCTATACCCTGACCCAGGGCGACATCGACAATTTTGGCAACGATAGCCCCGATGGCCCCGATAACGATATCGACAACACGGCGACGGCCGACAGCGATCAGACCGATGCGGTGCAGGATGACGAGACCGTACCGTTCCTGCGCGCGCCGCTGCTGACGCTCGACAAGGTAGTCGAAGGCGAGGACGAAGCCGGCGACGGCATTCTAAACAATGCCGGCGAACTGATCGACTACAGCTTCACGGTGACCAATATCGGAAATGTCACGCTGACCAATGTCATCGTGCAGGACCCGCTGACGGGGCTCGACGTCAATGTCGGTACGCTCGCGCCGGGCGAATTCTCCACCCAGTATGACAGCTATGCGATCACGCAGGAGGATCTCGATAATAATGGCGGCGGCGATGGCGACATCGACAACACCGCGACCGCCGACAGCGACCAGACCGATCCCGTCGACGATAGTGAAGAGGTCGACATCGTCCAGAACCCTGCCCTCATGTTCGACAAGCAGGTCAAGGATATCGACGCGGCTGGCGATGGCATCCTTAATAATGCTGGCGAGATCATCGACTACGACTTCGTAGTCACCAACGTCGGCAACATCACGCTGACCAATGTCACCGTGGTCGACCCGCTGACGGGCACCAACGTGAATATCGGCGACCTTGAGGTCGGCGCCAGCACGACGGTGAGCGGCCAATACGCGATCACCCAAGGCGATCTCGATGATAATGGCGGCGGCGATGGGGACATCGACAATACCGCGACGGCCGACAGCGACCAGACCGATCCGACCAACGACAGCGAAATGGTGCCGCTGGTCCAGATGCCCAGCCTGATGTTCGACAAGGAAATCACGGGCGAGGATGCTGCCGGGAACGGCCTGCTCGATGAGGTAGGCGACGTCATCGATTACAAGTTCACCGTCACCAACAACGGTAATGTCACGCTGACCAATGTCACCGTGGTCGATCCGTTGACGGGGAATAACGAGCTAGTCGCCTCGCTTGCGCCGGGTGATAGCGCGATGTTCACCGGTAGCTATGCAATCACACAAACCGATCTCGACACGCAGGGTGGCGGCGATGGCGACATCGACAATACTGCGACGGCCGACAGCGACCAGACCGATCCGACCCAGGACAGCGAGGAAGCGCCGCTCGTCTACGATCCGAGCCTGGTATTCGACAA